>NZ_SOEM01000056.1:0-1008 GCF_004368875.1 Neorhizobium sp. R1-B | reverse complement strand
GAGCCCAGACGTCAATGGTGATAGGAAATAGCAATGATTGCCACGACCGAAATTCGGGCACTCGACGTGTCTCCGGCACAGCCTGAAACACAGCCCCCTTATATCAGTGCCGCGAGCGGTCTGGTTTGCGTCGGCTCGCACATCTATGTCGTTGCTGATGACGCCCTTCACCTTGGAGTGTTTTCCGCCGGTACCTCTGAGCCGGGTTATGAGATCCGTCTGTTTTCGGGCGATTTGCCCGTGAACAAGGCTGAGCGAAAGCGCGAAAAGCCAGACCTGGAGGCGATCACTTTCGTCCCTGCTTTCCATGGCTATTCGTATGGCGCTCTGCTGGCTTTTGGATCGGCATCGCGGCCGAACCGCGCTCGCGGCGTTCTCATTGGCCTTGATCGCCACGGCGCGGTTTGCGGTTCGCCCGAGGAACTCGACATGGCTCCCATTTTGGGTTCGCTTCATCGAACGTTCCCGGAACTCAATATCGAAGGAGCAACAGTGGTTGGCGATGAACTCCTGCTATGTCAGCGCGGTAACAAGAGACACATCGACAATGCGGTTATCCGTTTCCCATTGCTTCCCGCCCTTGCGGCATTGCGAGGTTCGAATACTGCAGCCCTTGCGCCATCCGACATTATGAAAGTGGATCTTGGTTCGATCGAGGGCGTACCACTCTGCTTTACCGATGCGGCATCTCTACCCAATGGTGACGTGGTATTATGTGCTGTGGCGGAAGATACGAACGACGCATATCTTGATGGCCGCTGCGTAGGAGGCGCGATCGGGATCGTTGACAAACATGGGCGGTTGCTCTCGCTGCACCAGCTCGAACAGCCATATAAGGTGGAAGGTATCAGCGCTCACATTGTAAATGATACGCTGGACCTGCTACTCGTTACTGACGCGGACGACCCTGCAATACCGGCAAAGCTTCTGTCTGCCTCTTTTGCGTTGTAGGACTGAAGGGCCTTCATCGGTTGGGCACCAGCCCTGCGGCTACATTGGCAGCAGGAC
>NZ_SOEM01000055.1:0-1085 GCF_004368875.1 Neorhizobium sp. R1-B | reverse complement strand
CCTTATACATTGAGAGGCCGGAGCGTCTGTTATGATGCTCCGGCCTCGTTTGTCATTGGGGTGATCGCAACACCGCAATGGCTGAGGGCAAAGCGGTTGGGCTTGGCCGCCCTGAACCTTCGTTCGCAAAAAAGCAGAACCCTTTGCGCTCATCGAGGCATCGTCGCACCGTTGAGGGAGCTTCGCGCTCGCGTATAAGGGAGACCTGCCTCATGTCTTATACTAGTCGTTTTGTCGGCATCGACATATCAAAATCCTCTTTTGACATCTGCATCCTGCCGGATAGCCGCTCGGCGAGCTTTGCCAACACGGCGGCAGGAGTTGCCCGCTTCCTGGCCTTTGTCGCGCCATTGAAAGGGATCGAGCGCTTCCTGCTGGAGCCCACCGGCGGCTACGAACGCCGTGTGCTCGATGCGCTTCTTTCAGCGCGGATGCCGGTGGCGCGCGTCAATGCCAGACAGGTGCGACAGTTCGCCGGCGCCTGCGGCCAACTCTCCAAGACCGACAGGATCGACGCCTTCATCCTGGCCGACTACGGTCGGCGGATGGAAACCGAACTTGTCCTGCCAGCTTCTCCAGCCCAGATGAATATGGTCAGTCTGGTGGCGCGCTACAGGCAGCTGTCACACATGATCGTGCAGGAGAAAAACCGCCGGGAGAAGCTGGCCAGCCGGGCCGACGACAAGACGAGGGTCTGGATCGAAGAAAGCCTACAGTTCCTGCTTGACCAGCGCCAGGCGGTTGTCGAGGCGATGACAGCCTGCCTCGAGGCGGATAAGGCGCTCTCGGGCAAGGCCGCTGTCATGATGTCGCTCAAGGGCATTGGTCTGCGCACAGCCTGCTTCCTGCTGGCAGGTCTGCCTGAACTCGGAAGCCTGGACAAAGGACAGATCGCCAAGCTCATCGGCGTCGCGCCGCTCAACCGGGACAGCGGCCAGATGCGCGGCAAGCGCATGATTGCCGGCGGTCGAAAACCGGTTCGCGATGCCCTCTACATCGCAGCCCTGCCGGCAATCCGCTTCGATCCCGGCATCAGAGCTTTCTTCGAAAAGCTGAAATCGAAAGGAAAACCCGGCAAAGTCGCG
>NZ_SOEM01000054.1:0-1127 GCF_004368875.1 Neorhizobium sp. R1-B | reverse complement strand
GACGGCTCGCGGTTTTCGCTGAAGCGCCGTTCACTGATGCTGGTGCGCAATGTCGGGCACCTGATGACCAATCCGGCCGTGCTGGATAGCGAGGGCCACGAGGTGCCGGAAGGGATCATGGACGCCATGGTCACGGCATTGATCGCGATCCACGATATCGGACCGAACGGTCGCCGCCAGAATTCGCGCGAAGGCTCCATGTATGTGGTCAAGCCGAAGATGCATGGACCGGAAGAAGTCGCCTTCGCCTGCGAGATATTCTCCCGTGTGGAAGAAGCGCTCGGCCTGCCCACCAATACGATCAAGATGGGGATCATGGACGAGGAGCGCCGGACCACCGTCAATCTGAAGGAATGCATCCGACAGGCGCGGGAAAGGGTGGTCTTCATCAACACCGGCTTCCTCGACCGTACTGGTGACGAAATCCATACGTCGATGGAAGCCGGTCCGATGATCCGCAAGGGCGACATGAAGCAGGCGGCCTGGATATCGGCCTATGAGAACTGGAATGTCGATATCGGGCTGGAATGCGGGCTTTCCGGCCATGCCCAGATAGGCAAGGGCATGTGGGCGATGCCAGACCTGATGGCGGCGATGCTGGAGCAGAAGATCGCTCATCCGAAGGCCGGTGCCAATACCGCTTGGGTGCCGTCTCCAACCGCTGCAACACTGCACGCGACCCACTACCACAAGGTCGATGTCGCCGAGGTTCAGGCGGGTTTGAAGAGCCGGCCGCGGGCAAAGCTTTCGGATATTCTTTCCGTTCCGGTGGCACTACGGCCGAACTGGACGCCGGAGGAAATCCAACGCGAACTCGACAACAATGCCCAGGGCATCCTCGGCTATGTGGTCCGGTGGATCGATCAGGGAGTAGGCTGCTCCAAGGTGCCTGATATCAACAACGTGGGTTTGATGGAAGACCGGGCGACATTGCGCATTTCCGCCCAGCACATGGCGAACTGGCTGCACCACGGCCTGGTCGGCGAAGAGCAGATCATCGAGACTATGAAGCGCATGGCGGCGGTCGTCGATGGCCAGAATGAAAGTGATCCCCTTTACCGCCCGATGGCGCCGGATTTCAAGGGCTCTGTTGCCTTCCAGGCCGCGCTGGACCTGGTGCTGAAGGG
>NZ_SOEM01000053.1:0-1169 GCF_004368875.1 Neorhizobium sp. R1-B | reverse complement strand
AATTGACCCCCCCTATTGCCTCACCCAGGGATGTTACCGAAGTGTTTGGCGCTGAGATGGCCGTTATCTTCTCCTGCCGCGGCGGGAGAAGATAACGGCGCGCGCTCCATCCAGTCTCCATCGAGAATAATCTGCCCGGCTGTTTCGATGCGCCAAGCCTTGATGGCCATTTGCACCGTCCGCAGGCTTTTCTTCGTGAAGCGTGACGGATCGGCGCTCATTAGACGCTCTAGGACCGAGGCTGCCGAGACCGCCGGATCCGCCTCAAGCCACGCTCGAATCTGGGGCTCGAATGGCTCCAGCATGCTCTGCCTTTTCGGGTAAGGCTTGGTCCGACGATATGGCCTCCGATGTGTCGGCCGTTTCTCCCCAACCTGCCAGGCGGTCTTCAGGCTCAAGGTGAAGCGTTGCAGATCGACGGCGACCGGTTCTTCGGATCTGGCGTTTAGGCCACGCCGATCGACACGCCTTCCGAGCTCCTCCTGGGCGGCGCGGATCCCGGCAAACAGTATCACTGGATCCGCGCTTTCCAACATCGCCTTTAGCCGATCCTTGTCGGCCTCGGCCACAGCGGAATGGGCCAGCACTCGCGCAGCAGGCGGCACGGGCGGATGGTAGCGTTTGATGACACGAGCGCCGATCCGCGTCTTCTCCCGCAACTTGAACGAAGGTTGGAACAGGTTGCCATGCAGACGCACCACCTCATAGAGGCGAGCCAGCGCTGTCGTCGCCTCCGCGCCGACGAACCTTCCGTAACCGACCAGCCTTCGCACGATCGCACCGTTCTTCTGCTCGACCCAGGCTTGATCGTTCTTTCGATACGCGCGCGAACGGGTCACCTCCAAGCCCTGGCTTCGACACCAGCAGACCACCAGTTCGTTCATGAAGGCGCTGTCATTGTCAAAGTCGACGCCAAGCAGCGGAAATGGAAACTGCGAGCGGGCCTGCTTGATGGCAGCGATCACCAGGCCGCTTTCGCGCGTCCGCACCGGCACGCACTCGGTCCAGCCCGTGGCGATATCGGTCAGCACCATCGTCTGCGTGAAGCTGCCGGACGAAGAGGTACCCGAATGGGCCACGAAATCGACCTCGACGTAACCGGGCAACGGATCGTTCCAGTCCCCGAAAGTGCGCACCGGGACCGACCGGCGAACTGCGGAACTCATTCC
>NZ_SOEM01000052.1:0-1456 GCF_004368875.1 Neorhizobium sp. R1-B | reverse complement strand
GACAGGGTTTCCGAACTTGCCGAAAGCTCCTGGCTGCCCGACGAGACATTGCTCGACGCGGCCAGCGCATCGGCAACAACGCCCCGAAGGCGTTCGACCATGCTCTGCAGCGCCAATCCAAGTACATCCTTCTCGGAAAGCGGTTTCGGCGAAACCATTAGGTCACCGTTGGCAATCTGATCTGCGATATTTGCGGTATTGCGAAGGTTGGACGTCATCACATTGATCGTATCGACGAGATCCTTGATCTCGTCATTCGTCTTGATCTCGACATTCTGATTGAGGTCGCCGATGGAAACGGCGTTGGCGACACCCATGATCTTTCGAAGGCCGGAGCTGATTCCAAGGGCGATCCACAGAGCGACAAGGAACGAGAACACGACAAGTCCGATACCCATGCCGATGAGCAGGTTTCTCGAATGGGCGTATTGTCCGTTGGTGGCTTCGTCCGTAGCATGCAGATCGGTCTTGATAAGGCCCGTCAGATCCGCCATCAGAGTGAGCAGACGGTTGACCAAGACAGCGCCCTCGGTCATCGAAATCTCGCCGGCGCGCTGATTGCTCTCAGTGGTATTTTGGGTAGCAAGAGCGAGCACGTCGTTCTGCAAGGCGACAAACGAGGGAAATACCGACCGTATTTCGCCAATCTTGGAACGCAACTGCGGATCCGTCGCCTTTTCGAACTCGGCCAACGTCTCCTCGATCTCCTTGCGAGCCGCTTCGATGTTCTGGCGATATCCGCTGATCTTCGCCGGATCGGTATTCAGTATGGCGTTCTTTTCGGCGCGGATTGTATTCGCGAGCGATGTCGAAAGCGCATTCAGGCTCTCAAGATGGCTGGCGGGACCTTGAACGATGTCGGTGATCGAGGAATTGAGCGAGGAAAGGTTGATGATCGACAGAACGGCCATGCCGATCGACATCAATATCACCAGGCCAAAGGCGATCGCGAGTTTGAGCTTAATGGTGAAGCGCATGATATTGTGTCCCGATTGCAATGCGATGACAAATCTGCTCCATCCGGAGACGGTAGCTTTGTAAACGCAGTCAGGACGATACATTCACCCCCTGCAGGCCGGCGAGCCGGCATGACGTCGTCGCATACATGCGACGACGGTCCCCGGGCCGAAGCCCAGGGTCTTCTTCTTCAGGCGCCTCTTAGGCGCTTTCGCGGAAATCCGCGTCGTCGGAGTCCGGCCCGCCCATCGACATATCGAGAGCAAAACCCTTGGCGCGGGCCTGCTGGCCGATCACCGAATGGTCCTGCTTGAACTGGCGCGGCGCTGCACGGTTTGTCTGAGCGGGTTTATGGATGCTGGCAGCAGGGGCATTGCGCTTGGCAAGCTTGTTCCCGCCCGCCTGATCGACCTTGAAGAAGGCGATCGATGCCTGCAGTTCCTCGGCCTGAGCGGCCAGTTCTTCCGATGTCGCAGACATCTCTTCGGATGCGCCGGCA
>NZ_SOEM01000051.1:0-1842 GCF_004368875.1 Neorhizobium sp. R1-B | reverse complement strand
GTTGTGCGCCCAGCATGGGCGCATTCTTGTGGGTGCAAGTCCCACCGTGAGCTGGTCACAGCAAGCGAAGAGAAGCGCAACTGCGTGAGGGTGACCGAGCGTGGGGAGGAAGCGTGGATCGAAACTGCGGGTCGATGAACAAGAACCGGATATGAGGCGATGCCGACCAGGGCGAGCGGGCAACGAACCGCGAAGCTCTCGTGACCAAGGGTCGGTGTCGTAAATCCGGCGATCGTGCAGCGAAGGAATGCGTTCTTACCTGGGGAGATCTCGCCTTGTGCCTGAAAGGGCGACGGTGTCGAGCCGGAGCGAGAAGTCAGCAGAAGCCGTAGTAGGGAGCGTCTTGGCGCGAACGAAGGGCCGAATGAGAGAGAGTGAAGCTTCCACCAGGGATGGGTAAGGCCATGCGTCAGATGCCGGAGACTACCGGGAGATCGCAAGAGGAAGCGGGTGAAGCCCGTCAGTCTGGCGTTCTTGACGAAGCCACGCCCCCGCCTTGGACGGGAAACGACACAGGTGCAGGGCTGCTTGATGCGGCCCTGAGGCGAGAGAACCTCTTGAGGGCCTGGAAGCAGGTGCGCGCCAACAAGGGAGCAGCGGGTGTTGACGGACTGGATATCGACCAGACGGCCGCGCTGCTGCGAACCTCATGGCCTGCCATCCGTGACAGCCTCTTAAAGGGGACGTACCGGCCACAGGCGGTACGTCGGGTGATGATCCCGAAGCCGGGGGGCGGCGAGCGTGAGCTCGGCATCCCGTCGGTGCTGGATCGCCTGATCCAACAAGCGCTCCTGCAAGTCCTCCAGCCTATCCTTGACCCCACCTTCAGTCAGCACAGCTACGGCTTCCGCCCTGGACGAAGTGCCCATGACGCCGTTTTAGCGGCGCAATCCTTCGTGCAGTCCGGACGACGGGTTGTTGTAGACGTTGATCTGGAGAAGTTCTTCGACCGGGTTGACCATGACATCCTGATTGACCGTCTGCGCAAGAAAATCCCCGATCCCGGCGTGATCCGCTTGATCCGGGCCTATCTGAGTGCCGGCATTATCGATGGGAGTGTGGCCGTCAGACGGATCAGGGGCACGCCACAGGGCGGGCCGTTGTCTCCGCTTCTGGCCAATGTCCTGCTGGACGAGGTGGACAAGGAACTTGAACGGCGGGGCCATGCCTTCTGCCGCTACGCCGACGACTGCAATGTCTATGTGCGGTCAAGGCGCGCGGGAGAAAGGGTGCTAGCTCTGTTGCGACGTCTTTATGGGAAACTTCACCTCACGGTGAACGAAACCAAGAGTGCCGTCGCCAGCGTCTTCGGCCGTAAATTCCTCGGTTACGCCTTCTTCGTTGCCGCGGGACGTCTGGTCAAGAGACGGGTTGCCGACAAAGCGATCCAGACGTTCAAGGCGCGCATCCGCGAACTGACACGGCGCGTGACGGGTCGTTCCGTCAAAGCGGTAGCAGAGCGACTGCGCATCTTCGTGCGAGGATGGAAGGCCTACTTCCGACTGGCGCAAACCCCAAAGGTCTGGCGAGAGCTGGATGAGTGGATGCGCCATCGGGTGAGGGCAATTCAGCTCAAGCAATGGAAACAGCGCAGGACAATCTTCCGGGAACTGAAGACACGGGGAGCCAACCTCGCTACAGCGCAACGGGTGGCGGCTAATGCCGGCAGCTGGTGGCGCAACAGCGGCAAGCTTCTCAACAGTGTCCTCACCATCAAATGGGCCGATCAAATCGGACTACCCAGGCTCGCTTAGCCTCAATCTCTCAAACCGCCCGGTGCGGACCCGCATGCCGGGTGGTGTGGCAGGGGTGCGATTGATTAAATCGCCCCCTATGCCGATT
>NZ_SOEM01000050.1:0-2080 GCF_004368875.1 Neorhizobium sp. R1-B | reverse complement strand
GTCATGCGCGGATTGAGCGATCCGAACGGATCCTGAAAGACCATGCGCAGCTCACGCCTTGCCGCCTTCAGCTCGCCGCCACCGATTTTGGCGAGGTCCATGACGGTGCCATCGGCGCGGCGGTAGTGCATTTCGCCGGCGGTGGGATCGTAGAGCCGCATGATCGACCGCCCCATGGTGGTCTTTCCCGAGCCGCTTTCCCCGACGATGCCGAGCGTTTCCCCCGGAAGAAGGGAAATCGAAACGTCGTCCAGCGCCTTCATCTCTCCGAAATGCATGGAGAGGTTGCGAATCTCGAGAAGCGGGGCAGCGGTCTTATCGAGCGGCGGCCGCGCGAGCCGGATTTCCGCCTTCTGCTCCAGCTTCAGGACCGAGCCGATCAGCATGCGCGTGTATGGATCCTGGGGGGAATGGAATATCTGTTCGACCGGCCCGTATTCCTTCGCGACGCCGTGGTGCATGACGAGGACATCGTCGGCAATCTGGGCAACGACCCCCATGTCGTGGGTGATGAACAGCACGGCCATGCCATGGGCCTTCTGGAGCCGCGAAATTAGGTCGAGGATTTCCGCCTGGGTGGTCACGTCAAGCGCGGTGGTCGGTTCGTCGGCAATGAGCAGCTGCGGTTTGCAGGCCAGCGCCATGGCGATCATCGCGCGTTGCCGCATGCCGCCTGAATATTGGAATGCATAGCGGTCTATCGCTTTTTCGGGATTGGGAATTTCCACCTGGCGCAGTAGCGAGATCGCTTCCGTCCTTGCCTCGGCCTTGCTCATCTTGAGGTGCAGACGCAGAGCCTCGGTGATCTGGTCCCCCACTGTGTGCACCGGCGAAAGAGAGGACATCGGCTCCTGAAAGATCATGGCGATGTCACGCCCGCGGACAGAGCGGATCGCCCGGCCGCGCGGATCGAGCTTGGCAAGATCGAGCGAGGTACCATCAGGCTGATGAAGCAGGATCGATCCCGACGCGATACGACCGGGCGAATCGATGATCTGCAGGATCGAGCGTGCCGTTACCGACTTGCCCGAGCCGCTTTCGCCGACGACGCAGAGCGTCTTGCCCTGCTCGATGGAAAATGAGAGGTCGTCGACGGCACGGAAGATGCCGGTTCGGAGCGGGAACTCCGTTACCAGATTGCGGACCTCAAGCAGCGGCTTGTTGGTCGTCATTGCAGGACGGGGTGCGATGGACAGGATATCGGTCATCGGCGCCTCACTTGTTATAGGGATCGGCAGCGTCGCGAAGGCCGTCGCCGAAAAGATTGAGCGCCATGACGGCAATGACGACAGCAAGCCCCGGCAGGAAGAGCCAGGGCGCCGTGGCGATCGAGCGAATGTTCTGCGCCTCGCGCAGAAGCACGCCCCAGGAGATCGTCGGCGGCTGGAGGCCGAGACCCAGGAAAGACAGCGAGGTTTCCGCAAGGATCATCGCCGGCACGGCAAGCGTCATGGAGGCGATGATGTGGCTTGAAAAGCTCGGGAGCATGTGACGGAAGATGATCCTCCCCTCTGACACCCCATCCAGACGCGCAGCCGCCACAAACTCCTCCGTCCTGAGCGACAGGAACCGCCCTCGCACCACGCGGGCAAGCTGAGCCCAACCGGTGAAGGACAATATGATGGTGATCATCATGTATTGCAGCGTCGCCGGCCAGCCTTGCGGCAACGCCGCAGCCAAGGCGAGCCAGATCGGGATTGTCGGAAGCGAAAGAACAAAGTCGATCACCCGCTGCATGACGAAGTCGATGCGGCCACCGTAATAACCCGAAATGCCGCCGAGCACGATGCCGAGAGCCAAGGACAGGAACACGCCGACGAGGCCGATGGAGAGGGATACTTGCGCGCCCTGCACCACGCGACTGTAGACATCGCGCCCGAGGCGGTCGGCACCGAACAGGAAGAGCGGACGCGCTTTATCGGTACTTGCGATGAGGTGGATGTCGGTCTGAAACAGGCCGAGGACCGAATAGGTGTAACCGCGACCAAAGAACGCGATCGGTATCTTTTTTGCCGTATCTTCCACATAGATGGCGGCCAGCGTTTCCGGATCACGGGTGAGCTTCAGCGGGAAATAATGC
>NZ_SOEM01000049.1:0-2535 GCF_004368875.1 Neorhizobium sp. R1-B | reverse complement strand
CAATGTCAAAGCTGAATAGGGCTGCGACGCTGTTATCCAGTTAGAAGCGCGACACTGGCTCTGATGATCAGCCCCCGATCCGGCCGGCTGGGCCGGGTTGAAAGGGCGGAGCGGGGGCGGGTGAGGGGCACCCCCTTCGGCTTTAGCTTTCTCGATAGCAATTATTCCGTCGCCGGTTGATACTTGGCTCACCTGCATGGGGCGGGGTAGGGTTCAAAGCGGCACGATGCTTCCGGAAATCAAACTGCAGGGTGATGTCGATGTCGCCGCGCTGTCGCCACTTCTTCGCGGCATGCTTCTTTCCGTGGCCTACGCTGACGGTGAGGGTGGCATAGGATTGACCGCGACCGGCGCCATGAACCGCAAGTTCGTGCATTGGGCCGCCGTACACTTTCTTTGGCCAGGGTTCACAGCCGAAGACCTCTACAGCATGAACAAAGTGCTGAACGAACGCGACATGCCGCCGCTCTGGGTCGTGCGAGACATGACCCGTCATCTGAAGCTACTTCGCCGGAAAAAGGACGTGCTGCTGCCAACCAAACGGGGCCGCGAGTTTCTGGCAAACCCACAAGCCTTCTTCGATCTGGTCGCCACGGATTATCTCTATTCATATGTCCATGTGACCGATCGGCAAGAGGACGTTCAGGCGCGGTTACGCTGGTGGCGCATGTTCCTCAATCTTCTCAATATCAAAGCTAGAAAAGGGTGCACGCCACTGGAGATTGTGAAGATCCTCTATCCAGACTTCGCGCCTCTGTCCGACACCGAAATGACCCTGGAAGCCTGGGAGTTAAAGTCCGATATCCAATATGGCGTCCTACGGCGCTTGTGCTGGCTTGGTTTGCTCTATGAAGCACGAGAGGGGCTCACACTCTTCCAGGATGGATCCTTCCATAAGACGCCGCTTTGGTCCGCCTGCCTGCAATTGGAATCGGATACGCAGAGCGATATCGGCGTGCACTGACGATTTTTATTCCGCCGCTGGTTGCCTCGATAACGCTTTCTCTCGCCGCGCAATCCCCGCCGGATCGTTCATGTAATCTGTCCTCGGCTTGCGTCCTCGCTTCTGATAGCCGTTGGCTGTGCTGCCGTCCCGAATGCCGAACATATGATCCGCCTGGCCAGTGCGGCGAGGGCCGCTTTTGCTACGTTGCTGTTCTCGTCCAACCTGCATCTCCGCAACGATCGACAGCATGTCGTCCAGACGCTTGTTCTCGACGACTTCCGGCCGATGCACCGACCGCAACTTGTCGAAGGTTCTGTAGGGTAGGGCAAAGCTCTCGTGCATGATCTCGAGCCGCCCGTCCGGATAGTCGCAAACGATCACCTTTTGCCCCGCCAAGGGTCTGGAAATGTCGGTCGGATCGAGAATGAACAGCACCTTGTCGTAGCGCAGCGTCAAAGCCTGCGACAGCGTGCGAACTTCCTTGCGGCACATGGCGCCATCAAGGTTCTCGTGATCGGCCAACGGCCGGTGCATGTCCTTCGGATTGCGCGGCTGCTTGCCGAAACGTGCGTTGAAATCCGCAATAAAATCAGGCGCATAGGCATTGGCGGCCTCGATCGTGTCGATGCCGCGAAGCCGCATCTCCTTCACCAGACGATCTTGCAATGTCTGATTGGCGCGCTCCACACGGCCTTTGGCCTGCGGGGTGTTGGCGCAGATGATGTCGATGTTCAGCTCATAAAGCGCCCGACCGAACTGTGTCAGGCCGCTCGTCCGGTCTTTCTCCGACGCATGCGTGCTGCGGAAAACGCCATGCTTATCGCTGTAGAACGCCAGCGGCTTGCCCCATTGCTGCAGATAGGCCTTGGTTGCGTGCAGATAGTCGAACGTATTCTCCGATCCGGCAAAGCGAAGATGCAAGAGCTTGCCGGTGGCATCGTCGATATAGACGAGCAGGGCGCATTTGGGGCCACGGTTCTCGAACCACCAGTGATGCGACCCGTCGATCTGCACCAGCTCGCCAAAGCAGTCGCGCCGGCCGCGTGGCTGGAAAACCCGCTTCTTGCGCTCGCGACGCGAGATCCAGATGCCGGCCTCGGTCATCCATTGCCGCAGCGTTTCCTTGGCGACCGAGATCCGGTGCACCTCGATCAGCTTCTCGCGTGCCAGTGTCGGGCCGAAATCCGGGTACCGTTCGCGGATCAGATCCAGAGCCGCATTGCGAAATTCCTCGCTGTGACGCCGATTGCTCGGCCGTGATCGCTTCTTTGAAACAAGGCCGGCAGGGCCATCTCGGTCATAGGCCTGCAGCAGCCGATGGACCTGACTTCGACTGAGGTCGAGCCGTTGGGCAGCCTCGACGACGCTTAAGCGCTCGTCACGGATCTTCTGGATGAGTTCGAGGCGATGCAATTCTTTCTGCGACATGGTGATCAAACAGGACATGACGACTCCGACCGCTCATGGTCTCGACCAGGCTGAAGATCGTCATCCTTGCTCCCAACGTTGGCTTTGACCAGTGCGTCGAGAGGCGAGACTGTCGCATCTCTAACTGGCCCAACTGTCGCATTACTAAATAGCCTCTACAT
>NZ_SOEM01000048.1:0-3450 GCF_004368875.1 Neorhizobium sp. R1-B | reverse complement strand
ACGGCCCGAAGATCCTCTGCCACGGCATCGGCGTGCTGCGGCGTGAACTTCGGCTCGCTCCACATAATTCCGGCGCGATCATAGGCACAAGCGCGGGTAAGGCGTGCGACGCTGTCATGTACCTTTGCCCACGAAAGCGTCCCATAATTGTCCAGTCCCGCTTCAAGGATGACGGTCGGCGATCCTTGGCCACCGCAATCAAGATGGATATTACGTCCTCCAACGTCAATCAGTCTGCCCGGAGGCGGGTATTTTGCCCTGGCCCAATGCCGCGACAACACCTCGTAGGCGCTGCCCACCGCAACCGGCAGAACGACCAGTGCAACCAGGCAGAAGGAAACAAGCTTGAGCAAGAGCTTCATATGAACCGGCGGGAGGGTCGAGAGAGCTTCAGGGCCATTATACGGCTCCGTAAGAGAGGACATACTATTGCGAAGACGTTCATAGTTCAGGTCTCGGAACGCGCCGGCATCGGGCATAGCTGGAATGGATAGCTTATAAAGGGTTTGACCATCCGACTAGATTCGGCCACGAAACCCTGACGCGCGCAAAAGTTGATAGCGCGCCTGTTCCCTCGGCTTCCTCAACAACGTCGATGATGGCGACGTGGCCGCAGGCTTCATCAGTTACTCCATCGCGGCGCGGGATCAGATGCATCCAAGCGCTCGGTCTTCATCTGTTACAGCAAGGAGGGTCAGAGAGCCCGGAGCGGCCTCCTCCAAGGTTGAGGCCATGAATCTCTCCTGGAGGTCTTTCATTGACCTACCGTGGCTTGCAGAATTTACGATGACCTTCGCAGGCGGCTCACCCCACTGGCATGCCTTCGGAAGGACCGCTCCTGGCGCATTCACCGTGATTGTGTATGTCGTAAGCCTGCAAGAAGCTTAATGGAAAGAGCGTTGAACTGATGTTGCTCGGCCATTGTTAATCCTGCCAGCGCCAGGCGCTCGTTTTCGACATGCTTCGCAAGGATCCCGTCGATCAACGAGACACCTTTGGGGGTCAAAGCCACCAGTGTACCGCGTCGATCGGTCGGATGGTTTCGTCGCTCCACCAAACCCTCTCGTTCAAGGCGATCTATACGAGCCGTCATTCCACCTGAAGAGAGCATTGCGGATTCATAAAGCCGGGTGGGGGTGAGTTCGTAGGGTGCGCCCGAGCGCCGCAATGTTGCCAAGACGTCGAACTCCCCGCTTTGTAGGCCATGCTCCGCAAAAAACGGAGTGAGACGATCGCGCATGATGATCAGCGTAATCTCTCCGAGACGGCCGAGCACCTCCATCGGAAAGGGATCAATGTCAGGACGCTCCCTCCGCCATTGTTCTGCTGCAGCAGCTGCGGGATCCAAGCTGTTGATAGGCTCACTCATATTCGTGCCTCGATTCTACGAATGTTCGCGATGATTCAGCCGTGTAGGGGCCGGTGTTGTCATGGCCGGTCGCGGATCCACCTGTGGCATGTCGGGCTTTCTGTTCTCGGAGCATCGGTTCAGTCCGTTGGTTTTTAATCCTGCGCAAGCACGCACTCATCGACTCCGTCGTATAAAACTGTTGATGCTTTCAACCATGTCATTTATCTCGATGTCAAGATTCTTAATAGCAAGCGATATAGAACGTGCTCCAACATCAAGATGTGCAACGCAAAAGCCATGAAGCATCCTCCGCTTCGAACACCCTTTCGATAATCGCCGTTGTCGCCGTTGCGCTGAACTTGCGGCCGGCACTTGCGGCTTTGGGCCCCGTTCTCGACCGGATCGAAGCAGGATCGGGCCTGACATCGACTGGCGCTGGGGCGCTGACGACGCTTCCGGTTTTTCTAATGGGATTGGGCGCCCTCGCCGGCTCTTCCCTGCAGCAATCGATCGGGGATAGACGCGGCATTGCTCTGGGAGTAGCGATCATTGCGCTTGCCTGCATTTCGCGGCTCCTCTGGTTTTCCAGTGCCGGGCTTCTTGCCAGTGCAGCAGTATGCGGTCTCGGCATTGCTGCCGTTCAAGCGTTGATGCCCGGATTCATCAAGCGGGTATTCCCGTTGGACGTAGGGCGCGTCATGGGATTGTACTCAACCGGCATCATGGGGGGCGCAACCATGGCAGCCGCGACTGCGGCTGGTTTGTCCCGTTTCGTAGGTTGGGAAGCGATGCTGGGGCTGTGGGGGCTGCCTGCTCTCCTTGCCCTTGTTCTGTGGAAAGGAGCATCCTCTTCGGATGCCTGCGTGAAACAAACGGCATCCCGTCAAACCGTGGGTCGATCACCGTTGAAAAGCGGCAAAGCCTGGCTCCTGCTTATCTTCTTTGGCGTCGGTACGGGCGCCTATACGCTTGTCCTGGCATGGCTACCACCTTTCTATATTCAACTGGGGCGCAGCGAAGATATTGCCGGCTATATGCTCGCGGGTCTTACGCTGATGGAGGTTGTCGCCGGTCTTGCTGTATCGGCTTTAATCAACCGCTTTCCTGATCGGCGGGGACCGCTGGCCGCCGCACTTTTCGCCATTCTCGCCGGCCTGATCTGCCTCATCACCATGCCACTGACTATGGCACTTCCCGCAATGATCCTGCTTGGGCTGGGGATCGGCGCGCTGTTTCCTCTGTCGCTGATCGTGACGCTCGACCACGCCGACGAACCGGCGAGTGCCGGCCGCCTCTTGGCCTTCGTCCAAGGAGGCGGCTATATTATCGCAAGCGTCATGCCCTTTGCGGCCGGCTGGCTGCGCGCCCATTCAGATGATTTGTCACAAGCATGGGTCATGATGGCTCTCGGGATCGGTCTGCTTATCTTGCTCGCGATGCGTTTCGCTCCCGAAGAGCGCATCGTTTGACTGCGTCCGCGGCAAGGCAGAAGGCAGCGCTCTACATTGCAGAAGCCATTTCCTGGAACGATGATCGTTCCGGCCTGATGCAGATCGAATTTAATGCCTGTCGCTGTGACCGTCAGGCCACCGCAGGCATGAAGAACCCGATCCTCGGGAAGGCATCGAAGCGAAAGCTGTTGTCAATGTCGGCCTGCTCAAAAGCGCGGTTTCCGCCGTCAAGACCATGCTGTCAACGCGGGAGTGTGGGGTGGAGGAAAGCTGGAGATCGATTGCCAGTTGGTGCAAAAGGTGGTCATTGCGCCATCGGCAGATGGCAAGACGGCGGAACTGATCATTCACGGCCGCCTTGCCGCTATTCTGGCTGCCCAGGAAGCGTGGCGCGAGGTTTCACGGGAACTGCGCAGTGAGCAATCGGCGGAGTTCGACCGCAGGCGTTCGGCTGGGGAGTTCAAGTCACTAGCGGACAAGACAAAATTCCTGCGCCGCTGCGAAGCCTTGCTGGCCGAGCGTGGGCAGGAATGGATGCTGTTACAAATGTCGGTGGTTGCGGGGGCAGGATTTGAACCTGCGGCCTTCAGGTTATGAGCCTGACGAGCTACCGGGCTGCTCCACCCCGCGTCACCAAGAATACGGACC
>NZ_SOEM01000047.1:0-2500 GCF_004368875.1 Neorhizobium sp. R1-B | reverse complement strand
GTCTAAATAAGGGTCTTTGCGCCGAAAATGTAACGGGGCTAAAGCCATGCACCGAAGCTGAGGATTGTGGCAACCTTCGGGTTGCTTCAGTGGTAGCGGAGCGTTCCGTAAGCCTGTGAAGGAGTACTCGTGAGAGGCTCTGGAGGTATCGGAAGTGCGAATGTTGACATGAGTAACGATAAAGAGGGTGAGAGACCCTCTCGCCGAAAGACCAAGGGTTCCTGCTTAAAGTTAATCTGAGCAGGGTTAGCCGGCCCCTAAGACGAGGCAGACATGCGTAGTCGATGGGAACCACGTTAATATTCGTGGGCCTGGTGGTAGTGACGGATCGCACAAGTTGTTCAACCTTATTGGATTGGTTGGGCGGCGGAGCGGTTCCAGGAAATAGCTCCATCATTATAGACCGTACCCGAAACCGACACAGGTGGTCAGGTAGAGTATACCAAGGCGCTTGAGAGAACTATGTTGAAGGAACTCGGCAAATTGCACGCGTAACTTCGGAAGAAGCGTGACCCCTTTTTACGCAAGTATGAAGGGGTGGCACAGACCAGGGGGTAGCGACTGTTTATCAAAAACACAGGGCTCTGCGAAGTCTAAAGACGACGTATAGGGCCTGACGCCTGCCCGGTGCTGGAAGGTTAAAGGGAGAGGTGCAAGCTTTGAACTGAAGCCCCAGTAAACGGCGGCCGTAACTATAACGGTCCTAAGGTAGCGAAATTCCTTGTCGGGTAAGTTCCGACCTGCACGAATGGCGTAACGACTTCCCCGCTGTCTCCAACATAGACTCAGTGAAATTGAATTCCCCGTGAAGATGCGGGGTTCCTGCGGTTAGACGGAAAGACCCCGTGCACCTTTACTATAGCTTTACACTGGCATTCGTGTCGGCATGTGTAGGATAGGTGGTAGGCTTTGAAGCGGGGACGCCAGTTCTCGTGGAGCCATCCTTGAAATACCACCCTTATCGTCATGGATGTCTAACCGCGGTCCGTCATCCGGATCCGGGACAGTGTATGGTGGGTAGTTTGACTGGGGCGGTCGCCTCCGAAAGAGTAACGGAGGCGCGCGATGGTGGGCTCAGACCGGTCGGAAATCGGTCGTCGAGTGCAATGGCATAAGCCCGCCTGACTGCGAGACTGACAAGTCGAGCAGAGACGAAAGTCGGTCATAGTGATCCGGTGGTCCCGCGTGGAAGGGCCATCGCTCAACGGATAAAAGGTACGCCGGGGATAACAGGCTGATGACCCCCAAGAGTCCATATCGACGGGGTTGTTTGGCACCTCGATGTCGGCTCATCGCATCCTGGGGCTGGAGCAGGTCCCAAGGGTTTGGCTGTTCGCCAATTAAAGCGGTACGTGAGCTGGGTTCAGAACGTCGTGAGACAGTTCGGTCCCTATCTGCCGTGGGTGTAGGAATATTGACAGGATCTGTCCCTAGTACGAGAGGACCGGGATGGACATATCTCTGGTGGACCTGTTGTCCTGCCAAGGGCATAGCAGGGTAGCTATATATGGAATGGATAACCGCTGAAGGCATCTAAGCGGGAAACCAACCTGAAAACGAGTATTCCCTATCAGGGCCGTGGAAGACGACCACGTTGATAGGCCGGGTGTGGACGTGCAGCAATGCATGAAGCTTACCGGTACTAATAGCCCGATCGGCTTGATCGTTCTCATTGACCATGCTCATCAAGCAAAGCTTGATGAGCCATCTCTTCTGTCCTGACGCGCCAAAGGCGCTCCGGACGGGCCGCCAAACGATTGGCGACGGCCTTGCGGCCTGTATGGGAAGTCCCACGCAGCCCAGGGTGAAGAAAAAAGACGTGTTCAAATAAGACAAACGAGGCAAACGCCTCTGCCAGCTTCTCAATCAACATTGCCCTTAAACGACCTGGTGGTCATGGCGGGGCGGCCGCACCCGTTCCCATTCCGAACACGGCCGTGAAACGCCCCAGCGCCAATGGTACTTCGTCTCAAGACGCGGGAGAGTAGGTCGCTGCCAGGTCTTTTAAAGGCAATGCCACATGAAAATGTGGATCGAAAATCTTCTCAATACGAAACCTAAGGCCCCTGGCCAAACTCAAGGGCCGCCCCAAAGCGGCCTTTCGTCGTTCAAAGGCACAGAGCAGAATACTTGAAATGCCAAGGGAACTCACCATCCTATAGCCGGTGCATCCCTTACAGGAGACAAATTGCTCTGCAATTTGCTCCGGCAGTGCGCGTCACAGCAAAGCTGTGACGCAGTCGCGATAAATCCGATCACGGATTTACGCACCGGATAAGCCGCGCAGCGGCTTACCTAAATGGCGCGGGGTGGAGCAGCCCGTTCGGCCGGCAATCGATACTCAATCGATTGCTCTTCGGCCTCACCTCATCAGGCTCGCGCCTGACTTGCTTCCGGGCCTCAAAGGTCCGTATTCTTGGTGACGCGGGGTGGAGCAGCCCGGTAGCTCGTCAGGCTCATAACCTGAAGGCCGCAGGTTCAAATCCTGCCCCCGCAACCA
>NZ_SOEM01000046.1:0-7345 GCF_004368875.1 Neorhizobium sp. R1-B | reverse complement strand
GGCCAGAATGAAAGTGATCCCCTTTACCGCCCGATGGCGCCGGATTTCAAGGGCTCTGTTGCCTTCCAGGCCGCGCTGGACCTGGTGCTGAAGGGTCGCGAGCAGCCAAACGGCTATACCGAGCCGGTCCTGCACCGTCGGCGCATCGAACTCAAAGCAAAGCTCGCCAACTGACGGATATTTTGATTGCTGCCAAAGAAAAAGCCGCCGGAGATATCTTCGGCGGCTTTTGCGTTCACTTCGAATTTCGCGATTACTGGATCACGACGACCTTGGTGTTGCGGCCGGGGCGGACGCGGCTGTAGAGGTCGATGATGTCCTGGTTCATCAGGCGGATGCAGCCGGAAGAAGCGGCCGTGCCGATCGAGGCCCATTCCGGCGTTCCATGCAGGCGGAACAGCGTATCCTGGCCCTTTTCGTTGAAGAGATACATCGCTCGCGCCCCGAGAGGATTGCTAAGGCCCGGCCCCATGCCGTCTTCGACGTATTTTGCGACGTCCGGACGACGCACGGCCATTTCCTTCGGCGGGTGCCAGGTGGGCCATTCCTGCTTCCATGCAACGTAGGCCGTGCCGGACCAGGCGAAGCCCTGTTTGCCGACGCCAATGCCGTAGCGTACGGCCTTACCGTTCGGCAGAATATAATAGAGGAACCGCTCGCGGGTATTGACGACAATCGTGCCCGGCTTTTCGGTTGTGGAATAGCTGACGATCTGACGATGGAACTTCTTGTCCATGCGGCTGATCGGGATGGCCGGAAGAGTATAGCCGGCATCCTTTACCGAGCCGTAGGATTCGGTGAAAATCTGCGAGGTTGTGACGGTAGCCACTTCGGTGCCACCGGAAGACGACGTCGTGGAGCAGCCGGCCAGGGCGGTAGCCGCCAACAGGCCGAGTGCGAGCATGCTGTTGCGTAAGCGCATGGAAATCTCTTGGGATAAACGAATCGATTGAGGCAGGTGCGCGAGCACCTTTGATAAGCCGTTATTTTCGATTAAATTGGCCTTGGCAAGGTGCCTCGATGCTGCGAGATGGGCCGGGCGCATAATAGAAAAACGCCATTGCGTTTTTGCAACATTATCAGCGGCAGTAGCCGGAAGACATGACTATACTCAACATCGCCAGTAACAATCCATTAATAGATGGGCGTCAATCGGCGCGCGCCATGCTGGTTCGAAGAGGCGTGCAGATTCTGCTGCACGAGATGCGCCACGCGCTTTTGCCCGAGCTTGTGCTCGCGAACGGAAGGCGGGCCGACCTCATGACGATTTCCGAAAAGGGCGAAATCTGGATCATCGAAATCAAGACCTCGATCGAGGACTTCCGCGTCGACCGGAAATGGCCCGATTACCGCTCCTATTGCGACAGGCTTTTTTTCGCCACTCACAAGGACGTGCCGCTCGACATCTTTCCGGAGGATTGCGGCCTGTTCCTTTCGGACGGTTACGGCGGACATCTTCTGCGTGACGCGCCTGAACACAGGCTTGCACCTGCAACCCGCAAGGCGGTGACGTTGAATTTCTCTCGCGCTGCCGCCCAGCGGTTGATGCTGGCCGAATGGGCGAACGGCAAAAGCTTCGACGAAATGTGATTACTTCGGAGCGCGTTTCGCGAGAATGCGCTGCAGCGTGCGGCGATGCATGTTGAGCCGGCGCGCGGTTTCGGAGACGTTGCGTTCGCACATTTCGTAGACCCTCTGAATGTGCTCCCAGCGCACGCGGTCGGCCGACATTGGATTTTCCGGCACATCAGCCTTTTCGCCCGGCCGCTGCGTCAGCGCATGAAAGATATCGTCGGCATCTGCGGGTTTGGCGAGATAATCCAGCGCTCCGAGTTTCACGGCGGTCACCGCGGTCGCGATATTGCCGTAGCCGGTGAGCACGATCACCTTGGTATCTTCGCGGCTCTGGCGGATGGCTTCGATGACATCAAGTCCATTGCCATCCCCAAGGCGCAGATCCACGACTGCATATTTCGGCGGGCGGGCTTTCGACTTGGCGATGCCTTCAGCGACCGATTCGGCCGTGTCGACCTGGAATCCCCGGCTTTCCATCGCGCGCGCCAGCCGGCGCAGGAAAGGCCCGTCGTCATCGACGATCAGCAGCGACGGGTCAGGCCCCAGTCCATGATCCGTATGAGCTTTCTGATTTTCCAGGTGCGGTTCCATTTTTTTCTCCACGGGCTTTCTTGAAGGCCCGCCTTCCTTGTCAATTATGATCGTTCGCACCCGGGGTGCAAATCATTTCGGATCATGGGTTTCCATCACCGATCGCGGCCATTCGATCCGGATGCGTGCGCCCGCGTCGCCGTTGTCGCGATTGCCGAAACGGATCGACGCACCCGAGCGCTCGAGGAGCGTCTTTGCGATGAAAAGCCCGAGGCCCAGCCCGCCTGCGCGCTCGTCTTCCCGCGGTCTTTTTGTCATATATGGTTCGCCGATCCGAGAGAGAATATCCGGCGCATAACCCTGGCCATCGTCTTCGATGGTGATCGCCACGTGTTCCGCGCTGTGCTCGACCGTCACGATAACCTTGCTTCTGGCATAGTCGACGGCATTTTCGATCAGGTTTCCGAGCCCGTAGATGATGCCGGCATTGCGGCTGCCAACCGGTTCGCTCGCCCGGTCACTCTTCTCGACGAGCTTGATCTCGATGCCGAACTGACGATGGGGCGCGACCACTTCCTCTACCAGAGAAGAGAGTGGCAGGCGGCGCATATGCTCCTCGCTTTCGGCGGAGAGCGAGGTGAGCCGGCGGAGGATGTCGCGGCATCGTTCGCTCTGGCTCCTGAGGAGCTGAACATCTTCGCGGAACCGATCGTTCTCTGCGAGCTCGCGCTCCATCTCTTTGGCAACGACGCTGATCGTGGCCAGCGGTGTACCAAGTTCGTGCGCCGCCGCCGCCGCCAGTCCGTCCAGTTGCGAGAGGTGCTTTTCTCGTTCCAGCACCAGTTCCGTGGCGGCAAGCGCGTCGGCAAGCAGCGTCGCTTCATGCGAGACCCGATAGGCATAGAAGGCGGCGAACATCATCATCGAAGCGATCGAGCACCAGACGCCGAGCTGCATGACCGGCTGGATTCTCAGGGTTTCTCCCTCGTACCAGGGAACGGCATAGGGAGAGAAGGCGATCACTGTGGTGCAGATCAGCGCGAAGACGATCAAGACCAGCGAATGCCGCAGCGGCTGCGACGCAAAAGCGATGATGACCGGCACGCAGATCAGAGGCGCAAACGGATTGGCGAGCCCGCCGGTGATGAAAAGCAGGGCCGCCATCTGCAGGAGGTCGAAAGCGAGCAGCGCCAGGGCCGACTTTGGACCCAGCCGGTGCGTTTGCGGAAACCAGACGGAAAGGATGAGGTTCGCAACGGCCAGCGCCCCGATCAGGATGGCCGCCTCCTTTAAAGGAAGCGGGAAATCCAGCAGCAGCCCGACGACCAGCACGGTGATCGTCTGGCCCGTGACCGCAAGCCAGCGCAGCCGTACCAATGTTTCAAGCCGGATGCGGCGGCTGGAAGGGCCGAACTGCGCGTAACGCACCGATGAACTGTCTGGACTCAACGCCTTGCCTCTGCTTTCCGGCGGATGCCGATGAAATCGACCCGCTTCATAAACCGGCTCGACATCGGGTCGCAGGCGGCATTCTGTCACGTCCCTCGCGGTTTGGCACGTGTCGTCGGGGAAGCCTCCGAAGGATCTTCAGGCCAAGGATGTCTTGGATATCGTCCGCGCATCTCGGCCCGCACATCCTTCCAGGATCCCGCCCAGAAGCCGGGAAGGTCGCGGGTTGTCTGGATCGGGCGATGCGCCGGCGAAGTAAGCTCCAGCAGCAACGGCAGCCTCCCGCCCGCGACGGCCGGATGTTTCTTCAGCCCGAACAGTTCTTGCACGCGGATTGCCAGGACCGGCTCTTCGCCATCGTAGCGTATGGGATGACGCTGGCCTGTCGGCGCCTCGAAATGCGTGGGCGCAAGTTTGCCGAGATCCTGCGCCGCCGCATGAGGAATGAGCGAGCGCAGCCCTTCAAAAAGGCCTCCCGCATCCACGGCATCGAGGCTCGAAGCGTTGCTCTGGAACGGCACGAACCACTCGTCGAGCCGGGCGAGCAGCGCTTCGTCGCTCATGTCCGGCCATGGTTCGCCGATCGTGCGGTTAAGAAAGCCGATCCTTTCGCGAAGCTGTGTGCCATCCCGGGAGAACGGCAGGGCCTGGAGACCGAGCTCGCGGACGCCATCGGCAAGCGCCTTGGCCGCCGCTTCGCCATGCGGGCGCGGCAGTGGTTTTTCCTCGAGGATGATGGCGCCGAGGCGTCTCACCTGGCGGGCGCGCGCCTGCCGGCTGGCGCGGTCGAAGAAGCATTCATCCCTTTGTTCGATCGCGTCGGACAGCTCCTCTTCCACGTCCGCCCGGGTAATCTCTGCCGCTGCGAGGATGCGCGCTTGCGCGGCTCGACCGGTAAGATCGGCAACGACAAGCATCTGCGCCGAAGCAAGCCTTTCCGTTTCCGGCAGTTCCGCGCCCCGGCCATTCGTCATGACAAAGCGCCCGCGGCCGCCTCGCTGAAGGGCGACCCGATCCGGATAGGCATGAAGCAGAAGCCGGCCGGCTGGGACTATTTCGCCCGCTCGCGCAGCTTTTGGCAAATTGGATGCAATTCTCTCTGCGAGTTTTCTTGCCGAATCGGCCCGGTCGCCGCGTTCGTTGCGGAAGCGCCTCAGCCGCTCATCGAGATCGACATCGTTTCCGCCGAGCCCCTGCTCGGTGAGAAGCACGGCGAGCAGGCATGCCTGACGACCAAGGCCCTCTTTTGCGGCGGAAATCGCCATGGCGGAAAGCCTGGGCGGAAGAGTAAGTTCGCGCATCAGGCGTCCTTTTCCGGTCAAGCTGCCCTGGTCGTCGAGTGCGCCGAGCTCTGAAAGCAGCGCCACTGCCTCTTTAAAGGCCGGCGCAGGCGGCGGATCGAGAAAGGCAAGTGCTGCGGGATCCTGCACGCCCCAATGGGCAAGATCGAGCGCTAGGGCGGAAAGATCGCTTGCAAGGATTTGCGGCGGGGTGAAGGCCTGAAGTGCCGCCGTCTGGCCGGGATGCCAGAGCCGGATCGCGATCCCCGGCTCCGTGCGTCCGGCGCGTCCGGCTCGCTGGTCGGCGGAGGCGCGCGAAACCCGCACCGTCTCCAGCCGCGTGATACCCGTCGACGGTTCGAATACCGGCAGTCTCTGCAGTCCGCTGTCGATGACGATCCGCACCCCGTCGATTGTGATGGATGTCTCGGCAATTGAGGTGGCGAGCACGATCTTGCGGCTGCCTGCCGGCGCCGGCCTGATCGCCAGGTCCTGCTCCTTCTGCGTAAGGTTTCCATAAAGAGGGACGATCGTTGTTTCGGGGCCGAACTTGCCTTGGAGCCGCTCGGCGGTGCGCTGGATTTCCGCCTGTCCCGGAAGAAAAGCGAGGATCGACCCGGCGTCATGGTGGTGTGCTTCTATGATGGTGCGGGTCATGGCATCCTCGATCCGCTCGCTCGGTGCCCGGTCGCGACATCGGATATCGATCGGGAAGCTGCGGCCCTCGCTCTTGATCACCGGCGGATTGCCGAGCAACCCTGCCACCCGCTCGATGTCGAGCGTCGCCGACATGACGAGAATTCTCAGATCCTCGCGTAGTGCCGACTGCACGTCGAGCGCCAGAGCCAGCCCGAAATCGGCGTCCAGCGAGCGCTCGTGGAACTCATCGAAAATGACCGCGGAAACGCCGGTAAGTTCCGGATCGTCGAGAATCATCCGGGTGAAAACGCCTTCGGTCACCACCTCTATCCGGGTTCTCGGGGAAATGCGATTGTCGAGCCGCATCCGGTAGCCGACCCTGTCTCCGACCTGCTCTCCGAGTAGCGTGGCCATGCGCGAGGCGGCCGCGCGAGCGGCCAGCCGGCGCGGTTCGAGGAGAATGATCTTGCCGGTGCACCAGGCCTCTTCCAGCAATGCCAGCGGCACAAGCGTCGTTTTTCCTGCGCCGGGCGGCGCCGACAGCACGGCACGCGTGCCATTGGCGGCAGCCTGGGTGATCTCGCCGAGAACGTGGGTGACGGGGAGCGTCGGCAGGTTTTTGATCACCGCGCCCGGCTCCTGCAATGCTTTCATCAGCCGGGCACCTGGCCGCTGGCATGGCGATAGGCAAGAATTGCCCCCGCCAGATCCTCCAGCGCCGCACCGACGGATTTGAAAAGCGTGATCTCGTCGGCGCTGATGCGGCCTGGATGTCTTCCATGGGCCAGATCCGCAAGATCGGCTTTGATGTCGTCCTTCATGAGAACACCGTTTTTAAGCGGCTGCACGATATCCCCGCCCTCCTTCATCGCGCCGGCGCGGGTATCGACAATGACGGAAGAGCGCCGCACCGCCTCGTCGTCGCTTTCGCGCATAGTGGGCTTGAAGGCCCCGACAAGGTCGAGATGTGCCCCAGGTTTCAGCCACTCGCCGCGAATGAGCGGAGTATCCGACAGAGTTGCGCAGGAGATGATGTCTGCCCGCCGCGCCGCTTCGGCAAGATCGTCGACGATCACGGCGTCGATCCCGAGGGCCCGTGCTTCTTTGGCGGTCTCGTCAGCCTTGGTTGGATTGCGCCCCCAGATAAAAAACCGCTTGAGAGGGCGGGTTATGGAATGGGCCTGCATGAGATTGAGCGAAAGCCGCCCTGTGCCGACCATCAGCATGGTCTCGGCATGCGGGGAGGCGAGATATCTGGCAGCAAGTGCCGAGGTCGCCGCCGTCCTTCGCGCGGTCAGTTCTCCTCCTTCCACGATCGCCAGCATCTCGCCGGTTTTGCCGGACGACAGGAGATAGCTGCCGATGATGGTGGGAAGCGAGCGCAGATGGTTGTCGGGAAAAAGGTTGAGGATCTTGACGCCGATATGGTCGCCCGGCACCCAGGCCGGCATCAGCAGCATCACCGCGGTCGCTTCGCCCGGAACCTCCATGTCATGATGATGGCGCACGGGCATCACGCAATCGCTGCGGAACATGTGCTCGATAGCCTCGATCAATTCCGCCCAGGGAAGCGCTCTGCGCGTTTGTTCCTCGTTTAATACCAGCATGTCATACTCCAGCCGCCAAAAATGTCCCTCACCCTAGCAATCGCAAACGGGGCGGTTAAAGCGCTTTTTGGGGACCGACGGCTGCCTTTTCGTTAATCTTTGTTCAAATTGTTCGCGGAAACGGTCGGGTTTCGGCCCCTCCGAAGAAAAATGACATTTTTTTAAAAACGCCTGTTGACTTGTTTGTGGGCATGGATTTATAACCCCGCTCACTGACGAGGGCGGCGGCGCTGCTGGCGACGACGACTTTCGTTCTGAAGAAAT
>NZ_SOEM01000045.1:0-7532 GCF_004368875.1 Neorhizobium sp. R1-B | reverse complement strand
GACGACCTCAACTGCTCCAACCGCCCGGTGCGGACCCGCATGCCGGGTGGTGTGGGAGGGGCGGAGCCAATAGGCTCCCCCCTATCCCGATTGTGGCCGGCCTGCCGGCAGTCCGTCAGTAACGGGATATAAGCGATTTTGACGCTAATTTATGTGCTTGCGCCCTGGAACTGTGGCATGAGCCAAATGATGAAGGCCGGTCTGGCCGTCGACAGACCCGCGGGTGGGATCCCGCTACAGCGGCTCGCGTCATTTCCGACGCGCAGAAGATGCTGTAAATTTTGGATTTGCGCATAGTCCTTCCTCCAAACCGAGTTCGAAGGGCTGTGCGGCAGACCGCGCCGGGCAGGCGCGACGACAAGGAGCTTATATGACACGCCGCTATTTTGGCACTGATGGCATTCGCGGACAGTCCAACATCTTTCCGATGACGCCGGACCTGGCGATGCGCGTCGGCATTGCCGTCGGCACGATCTTTCGCAACGGCAGCCACCGCCACCGCGTCGTGATCGGCAAGGATACGCGTCTTTCCGGCTACATGCTGGAAAATGCCTTGGTGGCGGGCTTTACCGCTGCCGGTCTGGACGTCTTCCTGCTCGGCCCGATCCCGACGCCGGCTGTGGCCATGCTGACCCGTTCGTTGCGCGCCGATGTGGGCGTGATGATCTCGGCCTCGCACAATCCTTACCAGGACAACGGGATCAAGCTGTTCGGCCCGGATGGCTACAAGCTTTCCGACGAACTGGAGATACGCATAGAGGATCTGCTCGACAGCGATCTGCATGCCCAGCTTGCCAAGTCCGCGGATATCGGCCGGGCGAAGCGCGTCGAGGGTGATATTTACCGCTATATCGAACATGCCAAGCGCACGTTGCCGCGCGACGTCACGCTGCATGGGCTGAGAGTGGCGATCGATTGCGCCAATGGCGCGGCCTACAAGGTGGCTCCGCTCGCACTCTGGGAACTCGGGGCTGAAGTGGTGACGATCGGTAACGAGCCGAACGGCACGAACATCAACCTGGACTGCGGCTCGACGAGCCCCGAGGCGCTTCAGAAGAAGGTGCATGAGGTGCGTGCCGATATCGGTATAGCACTCGACGGCGACGCAGACCGGGTCATCATCGTCGACGAGTGTGGCGAGATCGTCGACGGCGACCAGCTGATGGCGGTGATCGGGGAAAGCTGGGCCGAGGAAGAGAAATTGAGGGGCGGCGGCATCGTCGCTACCGTCATGTCCAATCTCGGTCTCGAGCGCTTTCTGAAGGGCAAGGGCCTTGAACTTGCCCGCACCAAGGTCGGCGACCGTTACGTGGTCGAGCATATGCGTCACAACGATTTCAACGTGGGCGGCGAGCAGTCCGGCCACATCGTCCTTTCGGACTTCGGCACCACCGGTGACGGCCTTGTTGCGGCCCTTCAAATTCTGGCGCGCGTAAAACGCCTCGGGCGGCCGGTGAGCGAGGTTTGCCGCCGATTCGAGCCGGTGCCGCAGCTTCTGAAGAATGTCCGCTTCCAGGGCGGCAAGCCGCTCGAGGACATCATCGTACGTCAGGCCATTGCGGACGCGGAAGCCGAGCTTGCTTCGAAGGGGCGCCTGGTCATTCGTCCGTCCGGCACCGAGCCGCTGATCCGCGTGATGGCGGAAGGCGACGATCGGGCCCAAATCGAGCGGGTCGTAGAAGGGCTCGTCGGCGTCATTGCCAACGCCCGCACCGTCGCCTGAGTTTTCCGCTTGAGAAAAAGCCGGCAGCGATGCCGGCTTTTTTGTTTCGCGGTATGGGAAAGCGGGCGGCAGCTATATCCCTGCTGGGTTCAGGGGCGTGCCTGGCCTGTCAACGAGAAATAGACGAAGGCCGCGATGAAGAAGGCGGCGACCCCAAGGACGATCAGCACGCGCTTCAGCCATGGTGGCGTCTGCCGCGGGGGCTTCGGTTTGGGCGGGCGCTGGAACTTGATAACATTGTCTGACATGCCTGCGTATTTAGAGCATCCGGCTTAAATTTGCACTCGAATCTCTTCGTTCAGGAAAGGATCAACAGTTCCTTTTCTTGGTGGTGTCGAGCCAAATTCGGACGCTTCGAGGAAAACATGCGGTAAACAGGCATGGTTAAGTCGGACTTAACTTTTTTCCTTCATTATCCATCGCGATCAACCCGTTGGCTGCGCGCTTGCCTGCCATACGCGATATGAGCTTTGGAGATGAAGCCATGAAGAAAACCCTGGCCAGTATGTTTGCGCTGGCGCTGACGGTGAGCGCAGCCCAATCGGCAGATCTTTATCAGCCGCAGCCCGAACCGATCCTCGATGCCCCGGAAGTCGCCATTCAGGAGGCGAGCGGCTGGTATCTGCGCGGCGATGTGGGCTATTCCTTCAACGACATGCGCGGCGCGGAATATTTCCAGGGCTCCAACGGCACGCTGGTAGATTTTGATAGCGCGTCGCTCAAGGACAGCTTTCTTCTCGGCGGCGGCGTCGGTTACCAGATCAACAACTACCTGCGTACGGACGTCACCTTCGACTACCTGACCTCAGCGGACTTCCGCGGCTCGACCACGGGTCTTTGCGGCGGGGTGACCTGCACCTCCAGCGACAAGTCCTACATGCATGCCTATTCGCTGATGGCGAACGTCTATGTCGACCTCGGCACCTACGGCTATTTCACGCCCTATGTCGGCGGTGGTATCGGCGGTACCTATGTCAAGTGGGGCAAGCTGCGCAACACCATCTGCGACGACCCGGCGGTGCCCGGCTGCTACTCTACCGACCACAAGGGCGAAAAGAGCTGGCGCTTCAGCTATGCCCTTATGGCCGGCGCGTCCATTGACATCACCTGTAACCTCAAGGCGGATGTGGGCTACCGCTATCGCCATATCGTCGGTGGCGATATGTTCGGCTACAATCTCGGTGGCGGACCCGGCCGGGACAAGGGTTTCGACATGCACGAAGCGCGCGTCGGCGCCCGCTACGTATTCGGTGGCTGCGACACTCCCGTCGCCTACGAGCCGCCGCCGGAGCCCATCGTCTACAAGTAAGTTTCCAATATCTTCCAGCGAAAGCCGCCTTCGAGGCGGCTTTCTGCATTCGGCCGATAGGTGGCGTATTGCGGATTAACGATATATCCGATTTCAATTTCAAAATTCGCGTTTGAGTTGCTATCAAGCGCCCGATGTGACGATGGGGCAGCTCATGGTGCCGGTTTTCAAGATTTCCATCTTCGACAACCTCGACGATCTCTCGCAGGATTGGCCTCGCGGTTCTGCGGCGGAGGGAGCGCATTTCCACGTGTTTCAGAGCGTGACCTTTCTTCAAGTGTGGCTCGCCAGTTTCGGGCGCTCGGGAGAACGCAGCCTGCATTTCGTCGAGGTGCGCGATGCGGAGGATCGGCCGGTCATCTTCATTCCGCTTTGCATCACGCGCCGCAACGGAACTCGAATTCTCGAATTCGTCGACGCCGACGCGGCCGATTACAATGCCCCGATACTTTTTACGACGTCGATCTCCTGGACGCCGGAGCTTGCGGAGCGCCTTTGGCACGAGATCGCCAGTCAGTTGCCGCCGTTCGATCTCCTCATATTCAGTAAGATGCCGGCAGATATCGACGGTCTTGCCAATCCCTTGAGCTTGATGAGTGACCAAGCGAACGAGGCTTCTTGTCACGCCAACGATCTGCGGCGACCCTGGGCGGACATCGAGGCGGCGATCCCGCAACGAAAGACACTCGCCCGCAAGATGCGCAACCTGGAGAAGATCACGCCGCTCGAATTCCGCATTGCCGATGGTGATGAAGAGCGCCGGGAGGCAACTGCCGCATTCCTGCGCCAGAAGCAGTGGCGCTTCGAACAGACCCGCGTGCCCGGCTTCGATGTCGATACCGACAAGCACGATTTCTTTCGCGATGGCACGGAAATCTTCGCGAAAGAGCAGATGCTGAAGCTCTTCTACCTCCAGTCCGGTGACAGGATCATCGCGACGATCTGGGGGCTGACGGCCGGCAGACGGTATTACGCGATCATGCTCTCTTTCGAGGCAGGGGAATGGGCGAAATTTTCACCGGGCAGCGTACTTTACTACCGTACGCTGCAATGGCTTCACGGCAACGGATATGAGTGGCTGGATCTCGGCATCGGCGATGAGGCGTGGAAGATCGAAAGCTGCGAGACGACGTTTCCACTGACGGCGAAACAGGCAGCTCTGACACTTCGAGGGCAGGTCTATCTGTTGCGGCAAAGGTCGGTCGCTGCGCTTCGCTCCACCAGACTGTGGCGATCACTCCGGCCGCTCAAATGGGTAATCCGGCGCCGGTTGCGGCAGACGATGATGACGATATCAAGCTATGGTGCGGTATCCGAGCTTCTTTTGCCAATGATGGCAATCGCTTGAGCGAAACAAGCGGCGTAAGCGCATCGGGTCTGCGGCAAAAATTTGTCTTTGCGCGACGCAATCCTCTTGACTGTAAAGGCGGAGAAGAATACCCACAGCGGCGGGACACCTCTCCCCAACGAGAGGCCATCTATCTGGAAGGATAGCACAATGGCGGATACCGCAAAGCCGGACGTACGTCCGAACAATACCCATTTTTCTTCTGGCCCTTGCTCGAAGCGCCCCGGTTGGACGCTCGAAGCGCTTTCCGATGCCCCGCTCGGTCGTTCGCACCGCGCCAAGGTCGGCAAGGCAAAGCTCAAGCAGGCCATCGATCTTACCCGTGAAATTCTGAACGTGCCGGCGGATTACCGCATCGGCATCGTGCCGGCCTCCGATACCGGCGCCGTCGAAATGGCGCTCTGGTCGCTGCTCGGCGAGCGCGGCGTGGACATGCTGTCCTGGGAAAGCTTCGGTGCCGGCTGGGTCACCGATGTCGTCAAGCAACTGAAGCTCAAGGATGTGCGCAAGTTCGAGGCCGATTACGGCCTGCTGCCGAACCTCTCCGAAGTCGATTTCGACCGCGACGTGGTCTTCACCTGGAACGGCACCACCTCCGGCGTCCGCGTCCCGAACGCCGACTTCATCCCGGCCGACCGCAAGGGCCTGACGATCTGCGACGCCACCTCCGCGGCGTTTGCGCAGGACATGGATTTTACCAAGCTCGATGTCGTCACCTTCTCCTGGCAGAAGGTGTTGGGCGGCGAGGGCGGTCATGGCATGCTGATCCTGTCGCCGCGCGCCGTTGCGCGTCTGGAGAGCTACACGCCCGCCTGGCCGCTGCCGAAGATCTTCCGCATGACCAAGGGCGGCAAGCTGATCGAAGGCATCTTCACCGGCGAGACGATCAACACGCCCTCGATGCTCTGCGTCGAGGATTATATCGATGCGCTCAACTGGGCGAAGTCGGTCGGCGGCCTGAAGGCGCTGATGGCGCGCGCCGACGCCAATGCAAAGGTGATCTTCGATTTCGTCGACGCCAATGACTGGATCGACAATCTTGCCGTCGAGCCGGCGACGCGTTCCAACACTTCGGTCTGCCTCAAGATCGTCGATCCCGCCGTCACCGCGCTCGATGCGGATGCCCAGGCGGCCTTCGCCAAGGGAATCGTCTCGATTCTCGAGAAAGAGGGCGTGGCGCTCGATATCGGCGCCTACCGCGACGCTCCTTCAGGCCTTCGCATCTGGGCTGGCGCCACGATCGATGCAGCCGACATGAAGGCTCTGATGCCTTGGCTTTCTTACGCCTTCAATACCCAGAAGGCCGCGCTCGCCAAGGCTGCCGCCTGATCGCCGCATATCGGCTCCGCTCCTGAAGCGGGGCCTCTTCCAATCCCAGACAGAACCCCTTTTTAGGAGCCCGTGACCCATGGCACCTCGCGTTCTCGTATCCGACGAACTCTCGGAAACCGCCGTCCAGATCTTCCGCGATCGCGGCGTTGAAGTCGATTTCCAGCCGAAGCTCGGCAAAGACAAGGAGAAACTCCTTGAAATCATCGGCAATTACGATGGCCTTGCCATCCGTTCCGCCACCAAGGCGACGGAAAAGCTGATCGCTGCAGCGACCAATCTCAAGGTCATCGGCCGCGCCGGCATCGGCGTCGACAATGTCGATATCCCGGCAGCCTCGCGCCGCGGCATCATCGTCATGAACACGCCCTTCGGCAACTCGATCACCACCGCCGAGCATGCCATCGCGCTGATGTTCGCGGTCGCCCGCCAGCTTCCGCAAGCCGATACCTCGACCCAGGCCGGCAAGTGGGAGAAGTCGAAGTTCATGGGCGTCGAAATTACCGGCAAGGTGCTCGGCGTGATCGGTGCCGGCAATATCGGCGGTATCGTCTGCAAGAAGGCCATCGGGCTCGGAATGCATGTCATCGCCTATGATCCCTTCCTCTCCGTCGAGCGCGCCCAGGAAATGGGTGTCGAGAAGGTGGAACTGGACGATCTCCTGGCGCGCGCCGATTTCATCACGCTGCATGTGCCGATGACCGACAAGACACGCGGGATCCTCGGCAAGGAGAACCTCGCCAAGACGAAGAAGGGCGTGCGCATCATCAACTGCGCCCGTGGCGGTCTGGTCGATGAGGCCGCTCTTGCCGAAGCTATCAAGTCCGGCCACGTCGCCGGCGCCGGCTTCGACGTCTTCGAAGTCGAGCCAGCCACCGAAAGCCCGCTGTTTGGTCTGGAAAACGTGGTCTGCACGCCGCATCTCGGCGCTTCGACGACCGAAGCTCAGGAAAACGTCGCGCTGCAGGTCGCCGAGCAGATGTCGGACTACCTGGTCAAGGGCGCCGTCTCGAACGCGATCAACATGCCCTCTATCACTGCAGAGGAGGCGCCGATCCTGAAGCCCTTCATCCGTCTCGCAGACGTGCTGGGCGCTTTCGTCGGCCAGGTCACCGAAAGCCCGATCAAGGAAATCGAGATACTCTACGATGGCGTGACCGCCAACATGAACACCAAGGCGCTGACCAGCGCGCTGCTCGCCGGCCTCATCCGCAACCAGGTGGCCGACGTCAACATGGTTTCGGCGCCGATTATGATCAAGGAAAAGGGCATCATCCTTTCCGAGGTGAAGCGCGACAAGACGGGCGTCTATGACGGCTACATCAAGCTTACCGTCACGACCGAAAACCAGACCCGCTCGGTCGCCGGTACCGTATTCTCGGACGGCAAGCCGCGCTTCATCCAGATCAAGGGCATCAACATGGACGCCGATGTCGGCGCCAACATGATCTACATCGCCAACACCGACGTACCCGGCATGATCGGTTTCATGGGCACGACGCTTGGCAATGCGGGCGTCAACATCGCCAACTTCCAGCTCGGCCGCGACAAGCAGGGCGGCGATGCGATCGCACTGCTCTATGTAGATGGCCCGGTTGCTCCCGATGTGCTCGCCAAGTTGACTGCCAATCCGGCAATCCGCCAGGCCAAGCCGCTGGTGTTCAATATCGACTGAGTGCTCCTCCCAGGAGTTCAGACGGAAAGCCCGGCGCCCTCGCGCCGGGCTTTCTGTTGTGCGCCCAGCATGGGCGCATTCTTGTGGGTGGAAGTCCCACCGTAAGCTGGTCATGGCGAGCGAAGTGAAGCGCAACTGCGGAAGGGCG
>NZ_SOEM01000044.1:0-13494 GCF_004368875.1 Neorhizobium sp. R1-B | reverse complement strand
GTCCGTATTCTTGGTGACGCGGGGTGGAGCAGCCCGGTAGCTCGTCAGGCTCATAACCTGAAGGCCGCAGGTTCAAATCCTGCCCCCGCAACCAATCTTTACAACACATCCCAAAAAAGCCCAACCGCGGGGCTTTTTGCGTTCCGGGCGCAGGAAACGCAGCCTCTCCCATCAGTTCTTCAAGGACCACCGTCTGTTCGAGGAAGTCCGGGTTCTTCTTGCCGCAGGCGAACCTCAGGGAAGAACCGAGAGCCCCTGCCTGTGAAAAGCGAACGACCGCCGGTTCTCATTCGGCAGTGGGAACCTGCCCAAGCTCTGATCGTTTACGCCTCTCCATGGGAACTGGCAGGAGACGGCGCGAGTGCAGAACCCGAGCAGCACCTGGTATGAAGAGGCGGTGATCTACTGCATCGACGTCGAAAAGTTCGCCGACGGAAATGGCGACGGCATCGGAGACTTTATCGGCCTGACCAAAAAGCTGACCTATCTTTCGGAACTCGGTATCACCTGTATCTGGCTTTTGCCGTTCTACCGAAGTCCCGACCGTGACAATGGCTACGATGTCAGCGACTTCTATTCCGTCAATCCCAAGGTCGGGACGCTCGACGACTTTCTGACATTCCTGCACAGCGCGGGAGAACACGGCATTCGCGTCGTGATCGACCTGGTGGTCAACCACACGTCCGATCAGCATCCGTGGTTTCAGGCGGCGCGACGGGACGACGAGACGCGCTACCGGGACTATTATGTCTGGAGCGCCGATCCCCCGCCGGTCGCCGCGGGCGCCAGATCGATCTTTCCCGGTGAAGTGGACAGCCTCTGGACCTATGACGAGATTGCCAGGGCTTATTACTTCCATCATTTCTACGACTTTCAGCCGGAACTGAATGCCGCCAATCCCCAGGTCCGTGAAGAGATATTAAGGATCGTCGACTACTGGATCGCCTTCGGGGTCAGCGGCTTCCGACTGGATGCGGCCCCGCTCATCATTGCGAACAAGGGGCTCGAACATGCCAATCCCCGCGATCCGCATGGCATCCTAAAGCAGATTGGGTCCTATCTGCAGAGCCGCCGGCCGGGTGGCGTGCTTCTTGGCGAAGTAAATCTTCCGCCGGAAGCGTCAAACGCCTTTTTCGGAGAGGGTGATCAGCTCCAGCTTCTGCTCAATTTCATGCTGGCCTGTTATCTGTTTGCCGGTTTTGCCAAGGAGGAAGCCTCTGTGATCAATCGGGGACTGAGCCTTCTTCCCGAACCGCCGCCCGGATGCGGCTGGGTGAATTTCCTTCGAAATCTCGACGAACTCGATTTCTCTCGCGTGCCGCCGGATCTGAAGCAGTCGGTGTTCGAGGTCTTCGCTCCGAAGAAAGAGATGGAGGTCTTCGGACGCGGCATCCGCCGTCGCGTGGCACCCATGCTGAACGGCGATCAGCGTCGGATCGAGCTGGCTTTCAGCATTGTCTTTTCCCTGAGGGGGCCGCCGTTGATCGTTTACGGCGACGAAATCGGTATCGGAGAGGATCTTTCCCAGCCGGGGCGGAACTCGGTGCGGGTGCCGATGCAGTGGTCTTCACAGAAGAACGGGGGGTTCTCCAGCGCCAATCCCAGGATGCTGGTTCAGCCGGTTGTGAACGACGGGCCCTTCTCCTACAGGAAGGCCAATGTTGCCGATCAACAGGAAGCCCCCAATTCGCTGCTGAACAGGATCAAAAGATTTATCGCGCTTCGCCGAAGTCAGCCCATTTTTACAAAGGGGCGGCCAGTAAGGTTGAGTGCGACTGACCCTGCCGTCCTGGTGCACGGTTTCGAAGATGCAGGCGACCTGTTGTTGCTTGTCCACAATCTGGCGGGCCGACGGATCGGGACCGACATCAATTTCGGCGGAATGCAACCGAAGCGTTTTCGCGACCTGATAGACGAAGTCGAATTCGATGTGGGAAAGGATCCCCGTCTGGAACTCGAACCCTATGCCTACCGCTGGCTGATTTCCAAGGGCAACGGATCATGACACTGATCGGCTATCACGCCTCCCACGAGCAGTTTCCGCCGAGCGAGCTCCTGGGCCATGTACAAGCCGCAGAGGCGGCAGGCTTCGACGCGGTCATGTCCTCCGACCATCTCACCCCCTGGAGCGAGCGACAAGGGCAATCGGGCTTTGCATGGGCTTGGCTTGGGGCGGCGCTGAAGGCGACGCAAGCCATCCCATTTGGAATCATCACGGTACCGTCGGGCTGGCGCTATCATCCTGTCATCACGGCGCAGGCGGCTGCGACCGTCGCGGAGATGTTTCCGGGGCGGTTGCCCTGGATGGCCGTCGGCAGCGGCCAGGCAATGAACGAGCATGTCACCGGCGAACGCTGGCCTTCGAAGCGGGAACGGAACGAACGGTTAGAGGCAGCGGTGGGAATAATCCGTGACCTGTGGTCGGGCCAACTCGTCAGCCGGGAAGGACCGATCAGGGTAGACGAGGCGCGCATTCATACTCTTCCTCAGGAATTGCCCCGCCTTGTCGCCGGTGCGCTGTCGCCGAAGACGGCAGAATGGGCGGGAAGCTGGGCCGACGCACTGATTACCATCAATCAGCCGCGGGAAAGCCTCCGGGAGATAATTCAAGCCTTTCGGCGCGGCGGTGGAGAAGGCAAGCCTCTCTACCTGCAGGTCCATGTCTCCTTTGCAAGCTCCGATCATGAGGCTCGCGCGAACGCTTTTGATCAGTGGCGCAGCAATGCCGTGACAACAGCTGTTTCGGAAACGCTGCGTTTGCCGGAGGAATTCGATCAAGCTTGCGCCAAGGTGCGGCCGGAGGACATGGATCATCATGTCCGCATCTCGGCGGATCCGGCGCGACACGTGGAATGGCTGGAAGGGGACGTGGCAATGGGTTTTGAGGAAATCTACGTCCACAACGTGGGCCGCAATCAGCGTGAATTTATCGACGTCTTTGGGCGGGAGGTCCTGCCGCGGTTCAAGGATGGGGGCCGAAAGGTTCCGCAATAACCCTTTTGAGAACTGTTGTGTTTCCGGATCGCGGCCGACGCGCACCCGACCTGCAAACCGTTACGAGGCTCGTTCGAGGAGCCTCGTAAGTTGTTTCCTTCGGGCGGGTCAGGAAAGCCGATCAGACTTTTGCGCTCATCCCGGCTTCCTTGAGCGAGGCAAACTTGATCGTCACGCTCCTGAGATTATCGTCCAGCCATTTGGCCATGGCGATTTCCTCGTCCAGATTGGCTTTCAGAGCGGCGACAGATCCGGGAAAACCGCCGAGTTCGGCTATCGTCATAAGGGATTTGTAGGCGGCGATTTCGAAGTTCTCGAAGGCGAAGTTCGCGAGGGAGTTTTTGATGATCTCGTCGCCGGCAATGCTGTGGCCCATCGCTGCCATGCTGCCGGTGAAGGAGAGCGCCATGTCCTTCAAGGTAGAATGATCTTCGGATAGGCTGCTCAGGATCTCCTCAAGTCTGGCGATCTGCCCTTCGGTCTCGCGGATATGCTGCTCGAGCCGCGATGCCACGTCGGGATAGTTTTCGATCCGCGAGACCTGCGGCTTCATAATCGACAGCGCCTGATTTTCCATGGCGTGCGCATTCTTGAGACCGGTCACGAAGATGGAACGGGTTTCGGATGAATCCTTCATTGCATTTCCTCTTTGGTTGCCAGCGGGACTAACCAGGGAGGATGGTGATCGTTCCAGAATCCGCTTACGGGCAGCCGGAACATCCGGCATCGCGACAGGTTAGGCTATTCACCAGGAGGACCAGCAATGACAGATCCGAAAGACAAAGATCCGGCAGAAGGCTCCCGCAAGACCATCGAAAACGAACTCAAACGGCAGAAACCGACCGGCGAGAAATCCAACCCGCCCAATGAAGAACAATCTCGGAGTTCAACTTGAGCCGGCGCACTATCGATCAATGATGCAGGCGATCGGTCATAAACCAAGGCAGATGCCGAAACGACGGAGGCCTTCCGCGTGTTGTTGAGAAATCAGCGTTCCGCTTATGCGTGTCGGGCGGCCAGGACGTGGCGGCGTGCGGCGACAAAGGCCGTCACCTCCGACTGAGGCATGGCTTTGCCGAAGAGATAGCCTTGGCCTATGTCACATCCCTGGCCGAGGAAATAGGCCAGCTGGGCGTTTTCCTCGATTCCCTCCACCGTCGTCTTGAGATTGAGGCTGCGGCTCAGCCCAAGGATGGCATCGATGATCTTGGCGTTCTTGTCGTTGTTGGAGCAGGCGGCAACGAAACTTTTGTCGATCTTGATTTTGTCGAATTTGAAGCGGGCAAGCTGGGAGAGGCTGGAATAGCCCGTTCCGAAATCGTCGAGCGCCACCTGGATCCCGGCGGCGTGAAGATGGTCGATGGTCGACGCGGCGAGATCAGGGTCTCCCATGAGAGCATTTTCCGTAATCTCGATTTCCAGCCGCGACGCCGCTAGGCCGGTGTCCTGAAGAATATGGAGAATCCGCTGCGCCAACAGCCTGTCTTCCATCTGGACGGGTGAGACATTAAACGAAAGCGTTGCGGCTTCCGACCAGAGCTGGGCATCGCGGCATGCCCGCGACAGCAGTTGCTCGAACAGCACGGTTATCAGCCCAGTTTCTTCCGCTACCGTGATAAACTGCTGGGGGGGAATGAAAGCCCCTTCGTTGTTGCGCCACCGCGCAAGCGCTTCGAAGCCGCACAAGGCGCCGGTCCGCAGGTCAATCAAGGGTTGATAGAACGGCTCTATCTTGCCCTCGTCGATGGCTCGGCGGAGCTCGCCTTCCAGCTTCGCTCGTTCCGCGACCTTTTCCTGCATTTCCGGCTGAAACAGCGCATACTGATTGTGCCCCCGGCTTTTTGCCTCATAAAGGGCAATATCCGAGCGGTGGCAGACCTCCTCGAGCGAGCGGCCGTGATCGGGCAGCCTCGCATATCCGACGCTTGCACCGACCTCGGTCGACAATGTGCCGATCCGCACAGGCCGGGAGACCGAATGGATCAGCAGTTGCGCGACAAGTTCTTCCCTCTCTGGCGGCAGGTCGCGGGCGACGGCGACGAACTCGTCGCCGCCGAAGCGGAAGACGCATTCGTGTTCTGCAAGTGCACAGATCCGTCGCGAAACCTCTTTAAGAAGAATATCGCCGCCTTGGTGGCCGAGCAGATCATTGACCTTCTTGAAGCCATCGAGATCGATGGAGAACACGGTTGCGGTTTGCGAAGCCGTCTCTTCCACCGCTCCGCGAAGGTCGGATACTACGAGGCGGTCGAACGCATAGCGGTTGGGGAGCTTGGTGAGGTGATCGTGAGTAGCGATGCGGTCGGCTTCGTCGAACGCCTTGCGGCGGTTCGCCATCTCGTCGCGCATGTCTAGAATGCGCAGGGCCGAATAGGCGAAGCTGGCGATGCCCGCCACAATCAGGGTGACGATGATGAGATGGGCCTTCCCTGCGCTGACCGCCTGGACAAGCGCCAGTATCTTTTCGCGAAAAATCAGGCAGACAAGCCAGAAAAACAGGCCGAAGGCGGAGATCTGAATCAGCTGCCTGCCGGCCCTAGTCTTCAGGAAATCTCTCATAACACTCCTCCGTACGCCCGGAGTATTATCAGGCGACACTAAAGGATGCGTTACTGATACGCTGCAACTCTTGGAGTCCGGCAGGCTCGGGCGCAAACGTGAGATGCGTCAAGCGGTTCGCAGATTGCAATCCTGTCGAAACGTGCCCAATCGGCCGGCCTTGTCTAGTGCGTCCCTGCGACCGCTGCTTTGGTCGGGTCAGTTTCGGCGGACCAGCTCGCGAGAAGATCGGCAAGTCTCGCCCTGTCTTCGGCATCGAGCCTGGGTAGGCCGGGGAGACGCACCTCGCCGACCGGCGTTCCCAGGATGCTCACTGCCTCCTTGACGACTGTGACATTGGCGCCGTTTCGATATTTGGCGCGCATGCGCTCGAAAGGCTCGATGAGATCGATGATCCGGCGCGCCTCGCCAAAGGCGCCTCTCTCGAGAGCCGCGTGAATGGCGAGCGAAAACTGCGGTGCGACATTGACGAGGCCGGATGTGAAGCCGCGGGCGCCTGCGGCTGTGAAGGCGGGAGCCCAGCTTTCGGCGAGTCCGCAGACGAAAAGTGCATGGCTTGAATCGGCGGCTGCAACAGACCGCGAGAGGAGGAGAATGTCGGTCGTGGCGAACTTCACGCCCGCGATGTTCGGATGGCTCGCGAGCCGCAGCATGTCGTCGAGGCCGAAACCTTCCGCCCGTACATAGGCCACCAGCGGCAGCGGAGACGCTTCCGCCAGCCGCCGGAAATAATCTATCTGTGCCGCCGGTGCTGCGAACGGATCGACCGGTTGATGAGACATGACCGCTGAAGCGCCGATATCCCTGGCCGTTTTCGCCATGGCGATTGCCTCGCGGAGCGAACGGCCGACAGCCGCAGTCACTGGCGCCTTGCCATCGACGCCGGCAACTGCGGCCTCGACAACGCGGCTGATCTCTTCTGGGGCCAAGGCATAAAATTCGCCGGTATTGCCCGCTGCCACGATGTTGTGGATGCCCGCCGCGGCGACCCGCGCGTAGATCGCGCGGGTGGTGCTGATATCGACCTCGCCATCGTCTCCGTACGCAGTAACAGGCACGCCGGAGATGCCGGTGAGGACGTTGCGGAATTCTCGAATGTTCATGGTTTTCCCTCTCCAGATGGGGAGATGATGGATCAGATCGCGAAGCGATGCACCGGCGTGCCGCGCATCCCGGTTTCGAAGGCGAATATCGTACCGTTTTCGAAGGTGCCGTTGTTGTCGGTGGAAAGCGTCGTCACGTAGATCGTGTCGAGGTTCGGTCCACCGAAACAGGGCATGGTGGGTGATTTCGCCGGTATTTTGTAAATTTCGACCACATCGCCTTCCGGCGAGAGCCGGTTGACGCCGCCCGACAATACGCCGGCGATCCAATAGAAGCCGTCCGCATCCATCGCCGCCCCATCCGGACGGCCTTCCTCCGGAGTGAAATCGTGCAGTCGCCTGGGTGCGCTGGTAACGCCCAAAGCCAGATCGAAATCGAAGATCTGGGCAAAGAGACCGCTGCTGTCGGAATGATACATCGTTCGGCCATCCGGGCTCCAGGCGAGGCCGTTGGAGGTCAATAGGCTATTTGCAATCGTCGAAAAGCTGCCGTCGGGCATAACCCGGTAAAGACGGCCATTCCCGGTCTGCGGCACCGCCTCGTCGCGGGTGCCGACCCAGAAGCAGCCGTCGGGGCCGATCTTCCCGTCATTCAACCGGCTGTCGGGGCGTCCGCCATCGGGATTGCAGAGCAGTTTCATCGCGCCCGTTTTCGGATTCAGCAGATGAACGCCGTTCTCCAGGGCCACGGCGATATCGTCCCCTTCGCAAAGCGCCAGGCAACCGATCTTGAAAGGCATGTCGAAACGGTCGAGACGCCCGTTGGCCCGCAGGCAGAGTGCCGCGGGGGCAAGAATATCGACGAACCAGAGGTCGCCGGTCCTGTCGTCCCAGGTGGGAGACTCTCCGACCCGCAAGGGCAGGTCTATGACCCGCCTCACCTGAGGGGTGATGATCTTGGTTTTGCTCACAGCGCCACCTCCAGGCATGCCACCAGCCCATTTCTGTCACGCGTTCGTATCGTCCCGTCATGCTCGGGCACGCAAAAACCGCCGCCCTGAAAGACGCCTTCGACCGCGTTTTCCGTCCGGCGGCTTTCAATCCGTAGATGGTCGAGCGCCCTGTCCTGCGGCCGGTAACCCAGGCGCTTGGCAACTTCGTCTCGCCACCAGCCGGCATCGCTGCGCGACATGCCGTAGACGACCGCAGCGGCAATATCCGGATGGGTCAGGCCAATCTTCACGAGTTGCCACAGATCGCGGGCGCTGATCCAGATTGCAGCTGATCGCTCGCTGTTGGGATAGAGCGCCGCATTGCCGATCCGGATAGAGAGAGTTCGGATGCCCGCGGTGTCGTAATAGAGGCCGGCAACGAGCTCTCCCCAGCATTTCGACAGGCCGTAACGGCTGTCCGGGCGGGCCGGATCGAGCGGCGTGACGGGATCGGTGCGGGGATAAAAGCCGGTCGCGTGGTTGCTCGACGCGAAGACCACCCGGCCAATGCCGTTTTCCCGTGCCGCCTGATAGAGATTATAGGTGCCGAGCACGTTGCTGCGCAGGATGTCGCCGATGGCCGCCTCCCGCGGAATCCCGCCGAGATGGATGATGCCGTCCATATCCTTCAAAGCTGCCACCATCGCGTCGCGATCGGCCAGATCGGCAGCAAAGAAGCTTTCATTCGGAGCGAGCTCCTTCGGCGGCCGGAGGTCAATAAGCCTCACATGCTCGAATTCAGGGCGGAGAAAAGCCCTGAGCTGCGAGGCGATGTGGCCTGAGCCGCCCGTCATTGCGATCCGTTGCAAAACATCCTCCTCCGTGCGCCTCCCCGCGCCGCGGCCCGTTGCAGCCTCTATCCTCCCACGCCCTGGAACATGCGGGCGCGTGCGTTCAGGATGTGCGTCTTCATCGCGTCGTGTGCTTCCACTTCGTTTCGGGCCAGGATGGCCTCCACGATTGCCGTATGCTCGTCCTGGACGTTGCGGACATGCAGTGGAGTTCGTTTCAGGCTGAGACTGCGCGTGACGGACATGCCGATGGCGAAATGCGGCTTGAACCATTCCCTCACGATGGTGTGGAACTGATTGCCGGTCGCCATCGCGATCGCGTCATGCAGCGCCTGGTCCTCTTCCGCTCCAAGCTCACCGACCTCGAGACAATGTTCGAGCGCCTTCAACGCTGCGGTGATGCGGATCTTGTCGTGAGGCTGCCAGTTGCGGGCCGCCAGTTCCGCGGCCTCCGCCTCCAGGCCGGCCCGGAACTCGAAGAACCGCTGCACATCCGCAAGTGATCCGACGGGAACCTGTTTGAGAACCGACGAGTCTGGTCTCTGGCGTACATAGGAGCCCGATCCCTTCCGCGAGACTATCAGCTGGTCCGCCCTTAGTCGCTCCAAAGCCTCGCGTACGACAGGTCTCGATGCACCGAGGAGGATGGCCAGATTTGGCTCCGATGGCAGCCGTTCGTTGACGGGAAAGCGGCCGTCGGCGATCATTCCCACGATCTTCTCGTAGATGATGTCGCTGAAACGAGGTTCAGCTTTCGCCGCCGCTATCACGTCTGGCTGCTCCATCAACGTCCCTTCTCACGTCTCCAATCGCGGAATTCGGCTTCGGCTTCGGGGCCGGGCGGATAGAGACCGAAAATGCCTCGTCCCGCCTTTACGCGGTCCTCCACAAAATCCTCGAAAACCGTCTGCTCGAAAGCCTCGTCGGCGATCTCTTGCGCCATGTCCGCCGGAATGACAACCACGCCCTCGTCGTCTCCGACGATGATATCTCCGGGATAGACGGGCACGTCGCCGCAGCCGATCGGCTGATTGATATCCAGTGCGTGGTGGCGGATGAGATTGGTGGGAGCAGAAGGTGCGGAATGATAGGCGGCAAACGGCAGTTTCGCGATGTCGGGTGTGTCGCGGAAGCCGCCGTCGGTCACGACGCCTGCGACGCCGCGCATGTGGAGCCGGGTCACCAAGATACCGCCGGCGGAAGCGGCTGACGGGTCCTTTCGGCTATCCATCACGAGAACATGGCCGGGCGGACATTCTTCTATCGCACGTCGCTGCGGATGGGCGCGGTCGGCAAAGACGCCGATAGTGTCGATATCCTCCCGAGCCGGAATGTACCGCAAGGTGAAAGCCGGCCCCACCAGCCGCGGAGCGTCCGGGTTGATCTTGTGAACGCCGCGAATGAATACGTTTCGAAGTCCGCGTTTCAACAGCACGGTCGTCAACGTGGCCGTCGAAACGGCCTTCAGCTTCTCGAGCGCTTCCTCGGTGAACGTCATTCCTGTCTTCCTATCGGACCTGGTCTTTTGCCGTACAGCTATGCAATCTGTAAAAATCTGTCAATACTTGTAATCATCTGAAAAGCGGCTTATGGTCCGAGGCGATCGGATGGAGGTCCGAGGCGTTGCGGCTGGGAGGCCGCTCGGGCGGGACGGCCCGAGGAGAAGCTCGGTATGGATTGGGAGGAGATCAGATGCACGACGACAATTTCATTTCTGCCGGTGTGACCCGCCGGACATTCCTGGCAGGCGTGGGTGGAGCTGTTGCTCTTTCCGTTGCCGGCACCGGCGCAAAGGCGGCAACCGGAAAAGAAGCGCCGCAACTGGCAGCGCTCGTAAAGGACGGCAAGCTGCCGCCGCTGGCCGAGCGCCTGCCGCAGAACCCGCTGGTGATAAAGCCGTTCGAGAAGATCGGCACCTACGGCGGCACGTTGCGGCGCGGTCTGCGCGGCTCATCCGACCACAATGGCATCCTGCGCATGGTCGGCAACCAGGGGCTCGTGCGCTGGAACATGGATTTCACCCAGGTCCTGCCCAATCTTGCCGAGAAATGGGAGGTCAGTGCTGACGCAACCCAGTTCACGTTCCATCTGCTGAAGGGTGCTAAGTGGTCCGATGGCCACCCCTTCACCGCCGATGATGTCGTCTTCGCCATTGAGGATGTGGTCAAAAACAAGGAGCTCTACAGCGCGACGCCGGCCCAGATTTCCGTTGCCGGCAAGCCGGTCACCGTCGAAAAGGTTGACGACTATACCGTCAAGTTCACTTTCGCCGCCGCGAACGCGCTCTATCTGGAAAACCTGGCTACCCCTCTTGGGCAGCATCCGACGCTCTTTGCCAAGCACTACTGCAGCAAGTTCCTGCCGAAATACAATCCGAACCTCGACGCCGACGTGAAGGCGGCGGGCGTATCGAGCTGGACGGAGCTTTTCCGCGCCAAATGCGGCGACATCGAAATTCCGTCGCGCTGGGGTAACGTCGACAAGCCGACGCTCGACCCCTGGATCGTCAAAGAAGCCTATTCCGGCGGCGCCACGCGGGTGCTCATGGTCCGCAATCCCTACTTCTGGCAGGTCGACACCGAGGGCAATCAGCTTCCTTATGTCGACGAGATCAACTTCGGCATTTCGCAGGACGTCGAGTCGCTGATGCTGAACGTCATCTCCGGCAAGATCGACATACAGGAGCGCCATATCAGCACGCTCGCCAACAAGCCTACTCTGTCGCAGAACATGCAGAAAGGCGACTACCGGCTACTGCAGCTCGTCCCGTCCGCGGCGCAGCAGTGCCAGCTCTACCTGAACATGACCCACAAGGACCCGGCGATGCGAAAGATGTTCGCTGACAAGTCCTTCCGTCAGGCTCTCTCGATCGGCATCAACCGGCAGGAGATCATCGACATCATCTATTTCGGCCAGAGCGAAGGTTATCAGACCGGCCCGCGCCCTGGGCATCCCTGGCATCACGAGAAGCTGGGGCGGCAGTTTACGGAATACGATCCCGACAAGGCCAATGCCATGCTGGACAAGGCTGGCTTCGACAAGAAGAACGGCAGCGGCATTCGGTTGCGCCCGGACGGTCAGCCTGTCTTCTTCGCGGTCGACGTTATTCCGACGCTCTACCCGGACCTGGTCGACGTGCTGGAGCTTGTGAAGGCCCATTGGGCGCAAATCGGCATTGACATGAAGGTCAATACCATCGAGCGGGCGCTCTACTACACCCGCGGCGACGACAATGCCCATGACGCGCAGGTCTGGCCAGGTCCCGGCGGCCTCGACCCGATGCTTGACCCGCGTGATTACTTTGCCTTCCATCCGCAGGGTTCGCGTTACGCAATTCCGTGGACGCTCTGGTATACGTCCAACGGCCAGAAGGGCGAGGAACCTCCGGAAAGCCAGAAGAAGCGCATGAAGCTTTTCGACGAGGCGCGGTCAACGGCCGATCTCGACAAGCGCGGCGCGATCATGAAGCAGATCTTCGACCTCGCGGCGGAAGATTTCGAGACCATCGGCGTCTGCCTTGCGGTCGGCGGCTTCGGCGTCATTCGCAACAACCTGCGCAATGTGCCGGAAAAGCAGCCCGATAGCTGGTCATGGCCAAATCCCGGTCCTGCCCTCCCGCAGCAGTTCACCTTCACGAGCTGATTTGCCTCGTCGGTGCCGCCGACTCGCTGCGGCGGCACTTTCTCCCAGTCCCGTTGCAAGACCTTGGGCGAGCCTTACGGTTCGCAGCGGCGCGTCATGCAACCCGAATTGCGAGCATTTCCATGCTGAAATTCATCGTCAAACGACTCTTCTGGATGATCCCATCACTGTTCGCGGTGAGTTTTCTCGCCTTCGTGCTGATCCAGCTCCCGCCGGGCGACTTCGTCACCACCTATATTGCCACCCTCGCGTCGTCCAACGAGGTGGTCGACCAGAACACCGCCGCACAGCTGCGTGAGCGTTTCGGCCTCGATCAGCCGATGCTGGTACAGTATCTCAAGTGGGTCTGGGGCATTGTCACGCATGGCGATTTCGGCATCTCGTTTGAATGGCAGCAGCCGGTCTCGGGACTGATCTGGGAGCGCATGGCGCTTACGCTCGTGCTTGCTCTCGCAAGCCTGATCGCCACCTGGGCTCTCGCCTTGCCGATCGGCGTCTATTCCGCCGTCAAAAAATATTCGATCGGTGACTATGCTTTCACGGCCTTCACCTTTTTCGGACTCTCCATCCCATCCTTCCTGCTGGCGCTGGTGTTGATGTATGTCGCCGCGGTCGAGTTCGGGCAGGATGTCGGGGGCCTTTTCTCCTCGCAATACGAGACTGCGCCATGGAGCATCGGCAAGATGTACGACCTGCTGACGCATTTGTGGCTGCCGGTGGCGATCCTGGCCGTGTCCTCGACCGCCAGCCTCATCCGCGTGATGCGCGCCAACATGCTGGATGAGCTGCCGAAGCCCTACGTGACAACCGCACGCGCGAAGGGCCTCTCGGAATTCCGGCTACTGGTGAAATATCCGCTCCGGATCGCGCTTAACCCGTTCATCTCGACCATTGCCTGGCTTCTGCCGAACCTCATTTCCGGCTCAGTGGTCGTGGCGATCGTGCTCAACCTGCCGACGGCGGCGCCGCTGCTGCTGCAGTCGCTGATGGCGCAGGACATGTATCTCGCCGGTGCCTTCGTGCTCCTGATCTGTGCGCTCACGCTGATTGGCTCCCTCATCAGCGACATCCTGCTGGCGCTGGTCGATCCGCGCATTCGGCTGGAATAGGAGGCTGCTGAAATGGTCGACGTCTCAATAGCCAACCTTCGTCCCGAGCGCGCCGCAGTCGCCTCGCAATGGCAGCTCATCTGGTGGGCGTTCAAGCGGCACAGGCTTGCGATGGCCGCTCTGTTCGTGACGCTGGCTTTATATATCGTGGCCCTTGTTCCCGGTTTCTTCGCCATAAACGATCCCACCGTCCAGAATGCGCGGGCGACATTTCATCCACCGCAGCGGATCCACCTTATCGACAATTCCAACGGCTTCGAATTCGGTCTGCATTATTTCCCGCTGAAGCTCACCCGTGATCCGGAAACGCTGGCCGCCATCTATGTGGAAGATACGGCAAAAAAGATACCGATCGCGTTCTTTG
>NZ_SOEM01000043.1:0-15517 GCF_004368875.1 Neorhizobium sp. R1-B | reverse complement strand
TCAACGCGCAGCCGTCATCAGCTGGTGGCTGATTCCGGACACTATATCCAGTTCACTCGGCCCGATGTGGTCATTGCCGCCATTCTCGAGGTTGTAGATACAGTGCGGGTGGAAAACAACGGTGTTGGCGATTTTCGTTGATAGAAGGTGTCCTGTTGGGCCTCGCATTCTCAAACAAACAAACAAACAAACAAACAAACAAATAAATAAAGGACCAGGACAATATGTCAGTTAAACTTCTTCCGGTTTCGCACTGCTTACAGCATTGCCTCCAGCGGCGGTGGCCGCTGACGACTTTCCAAAGCGTCAGACAGGTTTGTGGGTGCCGACGGGCTGGTTCGTGATCGTGATCATCCGCACCTTCGGCTCCGACGCTGATCTATAGGTTGTCGCCGACTTATAATTCTGCGAGCCGGAGTCGCCCACGTTTCCCATTCCACATACGCTCGAAAGCTGGAACTTTCTTCCTCCTGCGATGTTCGCGCAGCAACCTCGGGAGTGCCGGATGAATCTCAAGCCTGGCCTACGGTCCGTCCTATGCGCCTTCGCCGTCGCGGTGGTGCTGATGAACTTGTCCGCCGTGGTGCCGGCTGCCGCATCTCCGCATCATTGCCAGACGGCTCATGATGACGGTTCGGTCGACCATCATGACGATACGGATGTCCAAGCGGGCTGCTGCGGCAGCATGCACTGCTGTCCGATGCTGCCGCACCTTCCTTCGCCGCGGCTACCCTCGGCGATTCAGGACAGGCCTCATTCCCATGTAAAGGTCGAGCAGCCCCTGCTGCTGGTGACCTCTATCGATCCGCCTCCACGACCTCTTGCTACGTGACCATGAAGACATTCTTACGAAACGGGAGTTCAACATGAACAACGTAATCAAGATCGCAATCGCAAGTGCGCTTCTTTCCCCGGCTGCAATCGCAACGGCCGGTCCGGCGTCGGCCCAGACGGCCTATCCGTCCAAGTGCAAGTCAGAAATGTCGTCGGGCGGCGACATGTCCATGCAGGGCCACGAGATGTCTGGCATGGCCGAATTCCAAAAGGAATCGATGGACGGCATGAAAGCCATGAACATGAACATGGTGCAGGGCATGATGAAGAAGGATCCGGACGTGTCCTTCGCCTGCGGAATGATCGCCCACCACATGGGAGCGATCAGCATGGCGCAGGTTGAGCTTAAGTACGGCAAGAACGCCGAGACGAAGGCGCAGGCCCAGAAGATCATCGACGACCAAACCAAGGAGATCAAGGAACTGACTGCCTGGGTCGAGAAGGAGGCGAAGTGATGCACCACATGTCTACCGAGATGAAGGAATGCATCGACAACTGCCTCGTGTGCTATCGCGAGTGCCTCTCGATGGTGATGGGGCACTGCCTCGAGATGGGCGGGAAGCACACCGAACCCTCCCATTTCAAGCTTATGATGGCCTGCGCGGAGATGTGCAGGACGTCCGCCCACCTAATGCTGATCGGCACCGAACACCACAGGCACACCTGCCAGGAATGTGCGGAGATCTGCCGCCAGTGCGCTGACGACTGCGAACGTATCGGCGACATGCAGAGCTGCGTCGACGCCTGCAGGAAGTGTGCGGATAGCTGCGAGAAGATGGCCACCTGATGGAGAGGCGAACCCGGCAATGGTCCGGTCGGGTTCGCCACCTCGAGCCGGCGGGGATGTTCGTTTTGAGAGGAGCTTCTAACCGCTGACGGTGAGGCCCTACATCAAGACAAATGGTACACGTAAATCAGCTCCGAAAATCGGGGCCAGTCGAATGGCCGCAGCCTCGTGCTTGCTCGATCTCGCGGACGTCAAAAAACGCGCTGAATTCGCAGGTGCGCTGCGAACAACATGCTCAAGCCAGAAATGCTCTAACCACCAGACCTACGGCGGCGACGGTTCCGACGCCGGCCAGCCACAGCCCGATAAACCACGCCGTCTTTCGAAGAGCCTCGCCCATCAGTGGTATCCCTCTTGCGGGTCGATCTTGCCGCGGAAGACCCAATAGGCGTAGGCAGTGTAGGCAAGGATCATGGGGACGAGCACGACGGCTCCCACGAGCAGGAACTTCAGCGAACTCGCCGGAGCGGCGGCGTCCCTGATCGTGAGCACGCCGGGAATCATGTACGGATAGAAGCTGATCCCCAGGCCGACGAAGCTCAGCACGAACAGGCCGAGCGCCGACAGGAAGGGCTGCAGATGCTTGCCGTGAGTGAGGCCGTGCCAGAGCAAAAACGCGCAAAGCGCAAGCATCAGCGGCACGAGGGAAGAGAAGAAGGCGGTCGGCCAGCCGAACCATCGTTCGAAGTATATCTCGTTGATGAACGGCGTCCAGAGCGACACCGCGCCGATCAGCGCCAGGAGACCGAGACTCAGTGGACGCGCGAGCTTTGCAGACCGGGCCTGGATCTCTCCGGACGTCTTTAGATTAAGCCACGTCACCCCGAGCAGCGCATAGCCGATGAGAACCGCAACGCCGGTCATGATCGAGAAGGGGGTGAGCCAGTCCCACCAGCCGCCAGCATACTGCCTTCCCTCGACGGTAATACCCTGTACGAGAGCTCCAAGAGCAATCCCCTGCATCAGAGCCGCGACCGATGATCCGATCCAGAAGCCGAAGTCCCAAAGGTGCGACTCGTGGTGCGTGCGCCACCGGAACTCGAAGGCGACGCCCCGGAAGATCAGGCTGACCAGCATCAGGATGATCGGCATGTAAAGCGCCGGCATGATGATCGCGTAGGCCAGCGGGAACACGGCCATGAGGCCGCCGCCGCCGAGCACCAGCCACGTCTCGTTGCCATCCCAGACGGGAGCGATCGAGTTCGTCATCACATCGCGGTCGCGCCTCTGGCGGAAGAACGGGAAGACGATGCCGATTCCGAGGTCGAAGCCGTCCAGCACGACATAGGCGAGGACCGCGAAGGCGATGATCCCTGCCCAGACGAAGGAAAGATCAATGTCCATGTCGTCCTCCAATCGGATGATCCTGTGCAGCACCTGGCATAATGCCCGCCGTCCGGATCGGACCAGCATCCAGTTCTTGATCCGCATCCAGAGGGGTCGGCGACCGCCGCATGAGCTTCAGCAGATAATAGACGCCCACACCGAAGACCACGAAGTAGACGGCGATGAAGATGAGCAGCGAGGTCCCGACTGCGGGAGCGGAGACCGGCGAAAGACTCTCGGCGGTCCGAAGGTGCCCGTACACCGTCCAGGGCTGACGGCCGACCTCGGTCGTGTACCAGCCGGCAAGCACCGCTACGAAGCCGGAACCTCCCATTGCCACCGCGACACGGTGGAGCCACGGCGTGTCATAAAGGGTTCCCTTCCAGCGCGCCCAAAGAGACCAAAGCCCGACGCCGAGCATCAGAAAGCCGAGGCCTACCATGATCCGGAAGGTGATGAACGGCATGAGCGCCGGAGGACGCTGGTCGCGGGGCCATTCCTTCAGACCCTTGATCTCGCCGTTTAGCTCATGCGTTAGGATCAGCGAGCCGAGCTTCGGCACCTCGACCGCGTAGCGGGTTGTCTCCGCCTCGTCGTCCGGAATGCCGAACAGGACGAGAGGAGCGCCGTTCTTGTGCGTCTCGTAATGTCCTTCCATGGCTGCGATCTTCGCAGGCTGATGTTCGAGCGTGTTCAGGCCATGCAGGTCGCCGACGAAGATCTGTATCGGAGTAACGATTGCCGCCATCCACATCGCCATCGAGAACATGATCCGGGCCTGGCGGTTCGTCCGGTCCTTCAGCAGATGCAAGGCGCCGACTGCGCCCACTGCGAAGGCGGTGGTCAGGAAAGCCGCCATCACGGTATGGGTCATCCTATATGGGAAGGACGGGTTGAAGATGATCTTCCACCAGTCCTGAGGAACGAAGACGTCATTGGCGTCGACTCCGAATCCAGCCGGCGTATGCATCCAGCTATTGGCCGCCGTGATCCACGTCGCCGAGATCAGCGTTCCTATCGCGACCATGGCGACAGCCACCATGTGGGCCGTGTCTCCGACGCGTTTGCGGCCGAACAGGGCGATGCCGAGGAAGCCCGCCTCAAGGAAGAAGGCGGTAAGGACCTCGTAGCCCATCAGCGGTCCGATGACCGGGCCCGCCTTGTCCGAGAAGGCGGACCAGTTGGTGCCGAACTGGTAGCTCATCACAATCCCCGATACGACGCCCATGGCGAAGGTCACTGCGAAGATCGTCTTCCAGTATTCGAAGAGCTTGAGATAGGCTTCGTCGCGCTTCCAGAGCCAGAGCGCGTTCAGGACGGCGAGGTAGCTTGCCGTCCCGATCGAAAAGGCGGGAAACAGGAAGTGGAACGAGACGGTGAACGCGAACTGCATTCGCGCCAGCATCTCCGCATCGAAACCGAGGAAGGTCATGACGACTCCATTGTTGAAGACCCTCGAACTTAGTGCCGCCGCCCCGGTTCCGGCGCGGCATCGTGACTGAATGGATCGGCCTGTCGAACCCCAACGTAGGGAGATATCTGTCCAGGCCAACCACACCCTGCGTCGCGCGTCGGTATGTCACGTCCCGAGGCGCCGGGCGGGGTTGACATCAAGCCGTCGTCGCCCCCCAGCTACGGTAGAAGATGTAGCCCGCGACAACGAAGATAAGCGCCGCGAAGAGACGGTTGAGGATGTTCTTGTAAGCGCTGAGCCGTGTGGCCAGCATCATGCCGAGGATGCCGCCTGCGACGCCTCCACCGATAAACTCGGCAGCAAGCCACCAGTCCACGAGGCCGGAGGCGGCGTAGTTCAGCGCAGTCGCCAGCCCGAACGCGCCGACTGACAGGAGCGACGTGCCGATCGCGTTGATCATCGGCATGCCGGTCGCCAGCATTAGGCCTGGCACGATCAGGGAGCCGCCGCCGATCCCGAAGAAGCCGGAAGCCGCGCCGGCGGCTAATGCGACCGCTGCGGTGACCAGGCACATCCTGAGGTCGACCGGCCGGTTTTCGACGGAGGTCGGCTTCCTCGGCTTGAGCATCAGGGCGCCGACGACGACCATCAGAATGCCGAACAGGAAGATCAGCCGGTCTCCATCCATCGCCTTTCCGAGGCTGGAGCCGGCAAGAGCGCCGATGACGCCAAGTGCGGAAAACACGGCTGCACAGCGCCACCAGACATGGCCCTTGATCGCATGGCCTGCGAAGTTGGCGAAGGCGTTGACCGAGACCGCAAGCGCGCCGGTTCCGATCGCGATATGAGGTTGAGCGACGCCGACGACGTAGAGGAGGAGCGGGGTCGCCAGGATCGAGCCGCCGCCGCCGAGCAGGCCCAGCATGAAGCCGACGATCCCGCCGGAACCGACGGCCGACAGAACGGAAGGACTCATGTCTTTCTGCTCCAGACCTGGTCGTAAAGTGTCATACCGATGAGCATGGCGACCACGAACAGCAACGTCTGTGGAATTCCAACCGACAGAGAAGCGACGGCAGGGCCGGGACAAAAGCCGCCTATTCCCCAGCCGAGGCCGAAGAGGGCCGAGCCGGTGACCAGCGGCCCGTCGATCCTCCGGCTCGTGGGAACATGGAAGCTGTCGTCGAAGGCGGGATGGCGCATCTTCTTCATCACCTGTACGCCGATGAAGGCGACGGCGACGGCGCCGCCAAGAACGAAGGCAAGACTTGGATCCCAGTTGCCGAAGACGTCGAGGAAGCCCTGGACGCGAACCGGATTGAGCATGCCCGAGAGCGACAGGCCGAAGCCGAAGACGATGCCGGACAAGAGCGCGGCGCCGAACTGATAGATGTTTCTGTTCATAGTCCGAGACCTCGTAGAACGGTGACTGCGACCACGCCGGCCGACAGGAAGGTGGCGACGGCCACCATGGATCGTGGAGAGAGGCGGGCAAGCCCGAGCACGCCGTGGCCGCTGGTGCATCCGGAGCCCATGCGAGAACCGAAGCCGACCAGCAGTCCGGCGACGATGATCAGCGGCCAGCCCGCTGCGATCTCGACGGTCGGCCATCCGTCGAATGCAAGCAGGTACACCAGCGGACCAAGCAGCAGTCCCAGCACGAAGGCGAGATTGGTGGTCAGTTCGACGCCTTGGGCCAGACGCCCGACAATCCCGCTGATCCCGGCGATCCGGCCGTTCAGAAGCAGGAGCATGACCGCGGATACGCCGATCAGCATGCCGCCGGCCAGAGACTGGAGATAGATGTTCATGTCTCTCCCTTTACGCAGAAGATGTCATAGAGGGCGGAGACCAGTTGTGCGGCCTTCTCTTCGGCTAGCCGGTAGAAGATCTGCTTTCCCTCCCGCCGTGTTTCGACAGTTCCGGAGCTCCGCAGCACCGTCAGATGCTGGGAAAGATGCGGCTGATGGATGTCGAGCTTTTCCTCGAGTTCGCTGACCGAAAACTCGCCTTCGACCAGCGTGCAGACGATCATCAGACGCGCCTGGTGGGACAACGTCTTCAGGAGATTGGCGACCTCTCCGGCCCGGCCGGCCATCTCGGAGGGGGAGAGCTCCGCCTTCATCGTCGTCTTAGTATTGGTGCTCATTCCCATGCCGCTCCCTGCAATGCATCGAGCGGGAACTTGAGGTAGCGCTTACCGTTGGCCTCCGGCTCCGGCAGACGCCCGCCCCGGATGTTCACCTGAAGCGCATGCAAAATGAGCTTCGGCATCGGCAGCGTCTTGTCGCGCTTCGTCCGCAGCGCCACGAACTGCTCTTCGGTCACTCCGGCAATATGCGGGTTGGACTTCCTTTGCTCGGCGACAGTGCTTTCCCAGCGAGGCGCGCGACCGTCCGGCTGGTAGTCATGTCCGGTGAAGATGCGGGTCTCGTCCGGGAGTGCGAGGATGTCCTGGATCGACTTCCACAGGATGCGGGCGTCGCCGCCGGGGAAGTCGGCGCGCGCCGTGCCGCTGTCGGGCATGAACAGCGTGTCATGGACGAACGCGGCGTCACCGACCACATAGGTAATCGAGGCGAGCGTGTGTCCGGGTGAGAAAAGGACCTTCGCATCGATAGATCCGACCTTGAATGTCTCGCCATGGGCGAACAGCCGGTCCCATTGGGAGCCGTCGGTGGCAAGCTCCGGCCAATTGTAGATGCCCTTCCAGAGTTTCTGGACATCCATGACGCGCTCGCCGATGGCGGAGCGGGCATTGGTCTTCTCCTTCAGATACTGGGCCGCAGAGAAGTGGTCGGCATGCGGATGGGTGTCGAGGATCCACTCCACGGTCAACCCCTTGTCGCGGACGTAGTCGAGGATTGCGTCGGCATTGATGGTCGCGGTCGCTCCGGCCTTCTCGTCGAAATCGAGCACCGGATCGATGATGGCGCATTTGTTCGTTACTGGATCAGAAACCACATACTGAACACTCCAGGTGCGCTTGTCGAAAAAGCCCTTGACCTGCGGTCGATGCGACGCGTGTGTCTCAAGCCAAATGGCAGAGGCGCTTGTGTCGAAGCCGCGGCTGCGTCCGAATTCGACGACCTCGTCGGCAGTCATGCGTCCGTCAAGGACCTCACCGATCAGGTAGAGGTTCAGCGAGCGCTTGCCGGTTTGGCAATGGGCGAGGACGGGACCTTCAGATTCATCTACCGCACGCTGAAAAGCACGTACGTCCGCCTCGGTGATCGAGGCTGCGGTGACCGGGATGAAGGAATAGGACAGCTTGCAGTGTTTCGCTTCTTGGGCCTCGGTCTCTGTTCCCGGCTGTCCGGGCTCTTCGTTATCCGGTCGGTTGTTGATAATGGTACTAAACCCTTCGTGGCGAAGCGATTGGATGTCATCAATGCTGGGCTGCGACGAGATCGAAAGCTTCTCGGACAATTTGGTTACAGGCATGACTGGCTTCCTATTCAAAATTCGATATATGATATATAATAATATATAATGTTATTATGTCAAGCCAGTCCAAGGCTCAGACAGGGAACGAGGCTTTCACGAACCAGCGGCTTCCTCTCTCGAATGCCGGCTACCTCCCAGGCGGTCGAGAGCCATCTGGACGATCGACAGCCCGAGCCCGCTTCCATGACCAGGCCCCTGGTCGAGATTTTCAACGACGACGTGCTGCTCCTGTTCTGAGCCTCGCACGCGGCGACTAACCTCGCCGCCCTTGGGGGAGTGCTGGATAGCGTTCTCTATCAGATTGCGCGCCACGAGACGCACCAGCACCCGGTCTGCCCTTATTTCGACGGGCGCGGGGCTCGTGTCGGCGACCTCGACGGCAACCCGGACGTCGGCGTTCGATAGCTGTGTTTCCAGTTCAGAAGTGACTTCCGAGAGCAGCACCGATACGTCTATCAGCTCGTCGGCGGAAGCGCCTTTGGTCGAGGCGAGTGTCGCGGGCGCGGCATCCAGCATTGGCGGCAGGAGTATTGGTAACATAGGATGAGGGGCTCCTGAATGCGACCCGCTTTGGTTGTTCAGTGCTTGCCGGCAGCCGGGCCTCGCGATTGATCGGCATCAAGGTGACCGCAGCGCTTGAAGGGCAGGATTACCAAAGGGGAGGTGCTTATGAACGCAATGAAGACAAAATAGATATATCGGATGTTGGGGAACCGCGCCAAGTTGCTCCCGCCCTTGCGGCCTCATTCGTAAATCGACCGGAGACGCGCAACGCTCGTGAGCAGGGTCGGCTCCAGGGGGGAAAGGCTCAATGAAATTTCTTCCGGAGCGAAAGATTTTCGTAGCACTGCTTGCCGCTTTCACGCTAACGGCAGGCATATCCGGTTTCCTTGCGGTGCGACTAGCTGTTCGGACGATTTACTGGTCCAGTCACCAAGACGAGCCAATAGAGGAGTGGATGCCGCTCGGTTATGTGGCTAATTCGCATGGCGTCTCCCCGATCCTGCTGCAGACAGCGTTGGGGCTTCCGGCAGGCGTACGTGATCGAAGCCCATTGGGCGAAATAGCAAGGAAGCAGGGCAAGTCATTCGCGGAGGTCCGTAGAACTCTCGAAGAGGCGATTGCCGCTAAACGCAATCAGGACATCGAACCTGGTCGCAATCCTGCGGGCCAGTAGAATGGCGGAGTGGCTTTTCATCCTGATCGACGAACAGGGCGTCTATGCGTTGTTCATCGTCCTGATGGTGAATTGCCTCGGGGTGCCATTCCCGACGTCGCTTGTCATGTTGGCCATCGGCTCTTTTGCTGAGCAAGGGGAGTTGACCCTCCTGCCATTCTTCGTTGCCGGCCTTTCCGGCGCCATCGCCGGGGATCAGGCCGGATATCTCCTCGGGCGCTCGGCTTCATCTCGGCTGTTCAAGATGGCGCAGAGCATTCAATGGCTAGATAAAGCGCTGAAACAGGCCGAGCAGCTTGAAACGCGATGGGGAGATGCGGGGATATTCTTCAGCCGCTGGCTGCTCAGTCCACTCGGACCATATGTAAATCTTTTCGCGGGGATGAGTCGCTATTCGTGGGTCCGTTTTTCGGTCTGGGATGCCTTGGGTGAGGCAATCTGGGTCGGCGCTTACATGAGCTTGGGGGTGGCGTTCAGCAGAAGTATTCAGAAAGTAGCAGATCTCCTAGGCAACGCGACCTGGTTGGCTGCGTCTGTCGTCATGACGGTTTTTTTGGGTTGGAAACTCATGTCATTGTTGGCCGGAAGGAAGCGCGCCGGTCCCTCATAACACCGGCGGTTGATCCAAAGTACTACATGCCGAAGCGCTCCCATAAACCGAAAACCGGGATTTCAGGCTTGGTGCGGCGCGCCGTCAGCATCAGATTGATGGGGATCAATGAAACTCAGCCGCTGAGATGGTTCTCTGAAATCCCGATGAAGGGAAAAGGAGAAGCATCATGGAAAGACGACGATGGCCACGACTGTTCCCAGCATGATCGCGTACCTACTGCGCTTGCCCATCGCCAAACCTACATTTTCGCGTGGAAATCCACTATGAAGGGCGTGCACACGTTCAACATTGCGCCAGATCAATTCGGGTTAATGCCCATCTCGTCTGGCGCAAACAATGCAAGCTAGCCACCAACCGAGCGCAACCACGATGACTGTCGATGCGAGGAACAGGTGAGGGAATCTGAATGTCCGCCGGTGCACGAGAACTGCTCAATTGGAAACCTTGCGATCTGGAGCGGCTGCTGGAATTACATGCGTGGAAAGGCGGCGTTCGGGCTCTGGATGACGGCGTCCACCTTCGATCTGCTGCTCGACGGTGGCGCTGGGCTGACCATCCCCACCACCGTGAGCGGCGACACCGGCACCGCGATTACCGACATGGAACTGCTCGCGACCACGCCGGTCGCTGAGCTCCGCGAACTGGCATTTCCCTATCCTGGCGATGCGACAGATGTCTTCACGCTGAAGACGGACCGGGGCACTGGCTATCTGGACCAGGGCACCGGCGCGCTCCTTGCCTGGGCTGATCTGACGGCCTGGGACGTTCGGCGTTTTCGGTATCCGGTCGGCACTCGTCGGTATCGACGGCGAGATGCGGGCCATAGGTCTACGGCCAGATGCTGAGCCGTGGGCCATCGCGGTCGAGGCGCCCGACTCCGACCGCAGGGCTCCGCACTCGATCCTCTCGCTTCATGACGCGTCCGTCGCGACGTCCGGAGACTATCGTCATTGGGTCGAAGTCCAGGGGCGGCGCCTGTCGCACACGATGAACCCGCACCGCGGCATGCCAGTCACAGACGCACCCGCCTCAGTCACCGTCGTCGCGAGAACCTGCGCTGAGGCGGATGCCTGGGCGACCGCGCTGATGATCCTTGGATTGGACGCCGGCGGTGCCTACGCCCTAAAGCATGGTCTCGACGCTCTGTTTCTCGTGCGCGACGACGTCGGTGACATCAATGCGCACCCGGTGGGAGCGCTCTTCTCGAAAGTGCCGCGTCCGCCTCGAGCCGCACCGATTGACCGACATCAAGGCTGAGAAGCCCAATCGATGAAAGCCTTTCGAGCGGAAAATCGCGTCAAATAGAATTGAGCCGAATGGATTATGTTAGCAAAGACCGAATCAAGACAGCCCTTCTAATGATGGCATTGGCGGGCCTTGTGTCGGGGCTCGCGCTGCACTTTTCTGGCCGGACAGACGCCGCCGGCATCGCCTGGTCACTCGGCGTCATCCCGGTCCTTGCCGCGCTCCTGCTGGAAATTCTTCGCAGCCTGTGGCGCGGCGAGGTCGGGCTCGACATCGTCGCCGCCATGTCCATGACAGCCGCACTCACATTCGGAGAAACGTTGGCCGCGGCCGTCGTCGCGGTGATGTATTCGGGCGGCACCTTCCTTGAGAGCTTCGCCGAAGGCCAGGCACGGCGGGAGATGCAGGATCTCCTCTCGCGTGTCCCGCGGACGGCGACGAGGCATCAAAACGGCGAACTCGAGGACGTGCCGCTCGACGAGATCAGGCCGGGCGACCGCTTGCTGATCCGGCAAGGGGACGTCGTGCCCGTGGATGGCACGATCGCCTCGGATGTGGCTTTTCTCGATACCTCGCCGCTGACCGGGGAATCCCTGCCGGTCCGTCTCTTGCGCGACGCGGAGGCCATGAGCGGCTCGACCAATGCCGGCGAGGCCTTCGACCTGAAGGCAATCCGCCGAGCGAGGGAAAGCACCTATGCCGGCATCGTCCGGCTTGTCGAAGAGGCTCAAAGGTCGAAGGCGCCGATGTCCAGGCTGGCGGATCGCTGGTCGCTCGGCTTTCTCGCGGTCACCGTTGCGCTGGCCTTCGCCGCCTGGTGGTTCACGGGCGATCCGATCCGAACCGTCGCGGTGCTGGTCGTGGCCACCCCCTGTCCCCTTATTCTGGCCGTGCCGGTGGCATTGGTGGCCGGGCTGTCGCGGGCGGCGCATTTCGGGGTTCTCATCAAAGGGGCGAAGCCGCTCGAGGCGATGGCGCGCATCCGAACACTGATCCTCGACAAGACGGGCACATTGACTGAAGGACGCCCGCAGATCGTCTCGATCGACAGCCACGACAGCATGTCCGAAGGCGATATCCTGCGCCTAGCCGCAGCGCTCGATCAGGCATCAAAGCATCCCGTCGCCCAGGCTATCGTCGCGGCTGCGAAGGAACGTGGCCTCGTCTTGCCGGTGCCGTCGGAGGTAACCGAGATCCCAGGCGAGGGCGTTGTCGGGAGCGTGGATGGCCACCAGGTCATCGTGGGCGGCGACGGATTCGTGACCCGGCGCGTCGGGCGAACGAGAGGCAGTCACCCGGCTCTCGCAGCCGGATCTGTCCTCGTTGCCGTCGCGGTGGACGGTCATCTGGCGGGGTATCTCGTCATGGCCGATCCCTTGCGCGACGGTACAGAAGCCATGCTGACGGGACTGCGGCGGGAAGGCGTCGGACGCATTCTTCTGGCGACTGGGGATCGTGCGGAGGTGGCCGAACGCGTGACCGAAGGCCTTGGTCTGGACGGCCTTCGGACGGGACTGACCCCCGACCAGAAGGTCCTGCTGGTCCTGACCGAGCGCAAGAACGGTCCGGTCATGATGGTCGGCGATGGCGTGAATGATGCTCCGGCGCTCGCCGCCGCGGATGTGGGTGTGGCCATGGGCGCGCGGGGTGCTGCAGCTTCGGCAGAGGCTGCCGACGTCGTGCTGCTCGTAGACCGGATCGATCGCCTCGGGCCGGGCATCGAGATCGCCCGGCGCTCCAGGCGCATTGCGGTCGAAAGCGTTTTGGCCGGGATCGGTCTGTCAGTGCTCGGGATGGTGGCCGCAGCCTTCGGTTATCGCACGCCGGTGCAGGGCGCTCTCCTTCAGGAGCTTATTGATGTGGCCGTGATCCTGAATGCGCTGCGTGCCCTGCGGATCGAACCGCATGAATCTTCTGCTTCGACGGTTGCGACTGAACCGGAGCCGTAAATTTCCGAGTTGAAGGAATACCCATCATGAGCCGCCTCCCGCACGCCGAAATCCATATGGCTCGTCGGATCGACTGGCTCCGCGCAGCGGACTGGGCGCCAGTAACGGGATCGTCCGACGTCAAGCCTCGTGGGGCGTTGCCGCGGCCGGTCCGGGGCAGACGGAAGTGCTGATAGCCGGCCTTGCCGGGCTCGTTGCAGGCGCGATGTCCATGGCAGCGGGCGAGTATGTCTCGGTCAGTTCTCAGACCGATGCCGAAAAAGGCGGACCTCTCGCGGGAAATGCGTGAACTGGCGGAAACGCCCGAAGCGGAGCTGGAAGAGCTTACACGGATCTATGTCGAGCGCGGCCTCGATCGTGATCTTGCCGAAAAGGTCGCCGTATAACTGACCGAACGTGACGCCCTCGGGACGCATGCCCGCGACGAACTTGGGATCTCCGAGACGGTGACCGCGCATCCGAAACAGGCAGCGGTAGTCTCGGCTTTGACCTTCGCTGCCGGCGCGGTCGTTCCCCGGATCGTCGCTCTCTTGTCACCACCGGCGCAGACCACACTCGTCGTGGCGGTCTCCACGCTGGTGGCGCTCAGCGTCCTCGGCAGCTTGGGCGCGTCCGCCGGTGGGGCGGGGATTGTCCGTGGCGCCGTGCGTGTGACCTTCTGGGGGCACTCGCCATGGCTGCAACCGCGGCGGCGGGGAGGATATTCGGAGCAAGATTGGGATAGAATTTTGCGACGAAGGCAAGAGGGGCCGGAGAACAGGTCTCTGTTTCCATTGGGCATGAGGAGTGTAGAAGAACGCGTTATTGCCATGCGAACATTCCTTGAGGACGGGTCTAAGCGGCGCTACGAAACAGTCCGACACGGTCCTCAGTAGCGAGCAGTTCACGCAAGGTGTCAGCCGCCCACGACTGTCGCAAGTTAAGATAAATCCTGCGGGGGAACGCCTCATCACCCGAAACGTGGCAACGGGCTCATAGAAGTCCCAGTCACGTTGGGATTCCTGCGGCTTTTTCACGCGAAGCAGATACATGTCGTGAACCATGGTGCCGTCTTCGCGAATTCGGCCATTCTTCACGTACATGTCGTTCAAGCTGGTACTACGCAACCGGCCGATAAGTGCTGCCGGCTCGGTACTGCCGACGTCTTCCACGGCTTTCAGGTACTGCAGGGTTGCGGAATAATCTGCCGCCTGCAGGGAGGAGGGCATACGATTTTGACGGGCGTCGAAGCGTTCCGTCCATTGGCGGCTTTCTGTGTCGCGCGTCCAAAACCAGCTGTCGGCAAGGTAAAGATCCTGCGCTTTCTCAAGTCCATCTCATGGACGTCATCAATGAAGGTGAGCAATCCGACCAGCTTCATGCGCCCGGTCAGGTTCATCTTCTCCATAGCCGCCATGGCTTTGAGTAGCTCCGCATGGCCGTTGGCAAGGCCGAGAACCTCTGCCTTGCTGTCGCGCGCCGCCTGGAGAAAGGGTGAGAAATCGTTCTCTCCGTGCGGGTTCTTGACGGAGCCGACCACGGTGCCGCCAGCCGATTCGATAGCATGCGTGCCGTGCGCCTGAAGCTCGCGGCCGAAGGGGTAGTCGGCGGTCACAAAGAACCACCGCTTTAGTCCCTGGCGCGTCAGCGCCAGCCCCGGCACGGTTGCTAGGCCACGGTGCTATAGGCGTACTGGATGATAGAAGGCGCAGATCGCTCGCGTGCTTGAACCGACGTGTCGGCGCCGACCACCAAAATCGGCTTGCCGTGCTGTGCTGCAACAGCCGTCATCGCCAGGCTGGGGTCGGAATTGACGCCGCTAATCACCATGTCAACATCTTCGTCCCTATAGCATCTCTGTGCGATTTGAGCGGCTTCTCGCTGGTCGTTATGGTGATCGCTTCCCGTCGGCTCGAGAGCGTCGGCAATCGTCAGCCGTCCCGGTTGCGTGCTTCATGTACGAGACGAGACAAAGTCATCGACGCTGTGCTGGTAGCGCGCTTGCAGCCCGGCGTTTCCAAAGTCAACCTTCCATCTCGCGTGCGTTCTCTGTACCGATTAGTCCACGCAACGCGCTGCAGGCTGGATCAGCTCCATCAAATAGCGTCTCAGGGGATGTCCATCCGGTCGAGATGCCAATGGCCGTGGCAATTGCCCAGCCCGGCTCGTCGCCGGCCTTGTCGATAAGACGCGGTACATCGGACTCCAAGCACTGCCGCGACTGCTGCACGATTTCGACAGGCGCATTTGCGCGTTCGAGATGTTGCCGCATCTCGGCGTGAAGGGGATCGACAACGAACAGTGTAAACATCCAGGCAGCAATATCTGCAATCATAATCTGGTCCCGTAGCCTGCGGCATCTGTCGGTTTGAGGTCCGACATCGTGAACGCGCCGAGGACGATCACCAGAGGGGCCCGGACCAGCGGGTCGAGGATGATCTGGGAAGCTGAGCGGCAGTATTCAAGGCTTCAATGTCCTTGACGGCGCATGCCGTTCTGGTCGATTACATCGCATCCGTAAACTAAGCGCTCCCCCGCATATCCTATTCCTTGTCACCTAGACGTCGCATGGAGAAGACGAGGCTGAGTTCAAGGCAACCGAGAAAGTTCTGGCGATTGCGCTGCCAAACTTCGTTTATTTTTCATCCTGGGTTGGAAAACTTGGTTCGAATTCTTCTAAGACCAAGGCACCGTTGTGCACTTGCTGTTTACGCTTCGTAACGCCGCGTCGTTCGCCGATCGAAGC
>NZ_SOEM01000042.1:0-17328 GCF_004368875.1 Neorhizobium sp. R1-B | reverse complement strand
GTCGCCCTTCCGCAGTTGCGCTTCACTTCGCTCGCCATGACCAGCTTACGGTGGGACTTCCACCCACAAGAATGCGCCCATGCTGGGCGCACAACCGAAATACCAGCCGCCTCGGCGGCTGGTATTCGCAGTTCATTCAAGACACCGAATGGAAAGACGGGTCGCAATCGTCGTTCCGGGTGTAGAGACGGCCAGACTCTGAAACCGGCCATCATGTTCAAGATTAAGTGAAGATTTCCCACGAATCAATCACGCGGATACTCTTGGCCGTGAGTTTTTTGCGCCTCATCCCATCGCAGAGGCGCAGATGCGTTTCACTTACTCGTTCTGGGCGCAACCCAGAGGTCGTTTTGTAGACTTCTCACGCATTTTGGTTGGAACGTTCCGCCTTTGAAGGGATTTGTACCTTCGACGACGCGATCATTCGCATCGCTTCGTTATTTCGAAAGAGGAAAGGACAGGAAATGAAGACCTATCTTACTTCCAGTATTGCCGCTCTCGTCATTTCGGCTGGATTTGCAGGCGCCGCGGGCGCCCAGGACATGTACTCCAATCCTGAAGGCATCCCGCAGTCCCCGCCGACCATCCAGCAGTCCCGCGGCCAGGATGTTGACACCATGTCGACCGGCAGCATCGTCCGTTATGGCACCAGCCCCTCCTGGAATGGCAGCACGGGCGGCAATGCCGATCTCGACGGCGGCCAGGATGAAGGCGACTATTACGACGGCGCATACCGCCCTCATAATTAAGCATTTGCTTCAAGGCACCGCATCCCGCGCTGGTCGCAAGCAATGTGCGAGGACGCCAAGCGATAAAAGAAAGCCGGCTTTCCAGGCCGGCTTTTTTCATTGGTGGGGTGTGTTGCGTTCGATAGGGCGGCGATCCTCCGGCGGTCCTCGATCGACCCCTTGTCTTCGCCGTCAATCATTCTGAACTGAAAATGAATCTGCCCCTCAGCCCGTGTTCAGTGCGCCGCCTTCATTCTGCCGCCATTGGGACCGGGAGAAGACCATGGCCATTCTTGCACGCCGCCTGACAATCATCACGCTGATCATGACGATCTTCGCGCTCGCTTTCGTAGCGCTGGTGGAGCAGCCTGCGCGGCGGGAGTTGCGCGTGCATCTTGGAACCAATGCGCCCTGCTATCACCCCGCGACGCCGGGTTGTGTCGCATCGCTTTAGCGGGTCCGGCAGGAGAGCGACGCGAAACAGGGGAGCGTCGTTTGATTGTCAGAAAGTTCCCACTATAATAGCGCATGAACACACGAATCTTTTCACTCTCCCCCCTCCCCTTCATCAGCCCCAGCGCCCTGGAACCCCAAGTATTCGACAATCCGGTCGAAGCTGTGGATGCGCTGACCGCGCTTTACGAACGCAACACGCAATTCCTGATCGATGCGTTCGGCAGCCTCGCCAAGGGCGCGGCCGTTACCGGCCGCTACCGCGCATGCTATCCGCAGGTCAGCATCGAAACGACCTCGTTCGGGCATGCCGATTCCCGCCTTTCCTACGGGCATGTCGCAGCGCCCGGCATCTACACGACGACGATCACCCGACCGAAACTCTTCCGCCATTATCTGAAGGAACAGCTCGGCCTGCTGATGCGCAACCACAGCGTTCCGGTGACCGTGTCTGAATCTGCGACGCCTATCCCACTGCATTTCGCCTTCGGCGAGGGCGCCCATGTGGAAGCGTCAGCGACAAGCTCGCTTGCGGATCTCTCCCTGCGCGACCTGTTCGACACGCCCGACCTCAACAACACCGACGACCTGATTGCCAACGGGGAATACGAGGCCTTGCCGGGCGAACCCGCCCCGCTTGCACCATTCACGGCACAGCGCATCGACTATTCTCTGGCCCGCCTCAGCCACTATACGGCCACCAATGCAGACCATTTCCAGAATTTCGTGCTCTTCACGAACTATCAGTTCTACATCGACGAATTTGCCGCCTGGGCGCGCGAGCTGATGGCCAAGGGTGGCGAGGGATATACCGCCTTCGTTGAACCGGGCAACATCATCACCCCAGCAGGCAGCGACAAGCCCGACACACCCGGTACGGTCCGCATGCCGCAGATGCCTGCCTATCACCTGAAGAAGAAGGGCCATGCCGGGATTACGCTGGTCAATATCGGCGTCGGCCCCTCGAATGCCAAGACGATCACAGACCATATCGCCGTGCTCCGCCCGCATGCCTGGCTCATGGTCGGCCATTGCGCAGGACTGCGGAACAGCCAACGGCTCGGCGATTACGTGCTTGCCCATGCCTATGTGCGCGAAGACCACGTACTCGACGACGACCTGCCGGTCTGGGTGCCGATCCCGGCGCTTGCCGAGGTGCAGCAGGCGCTGGAAAGCGCGGTCGAGGAAGTTACCGGCTACCAGGGCTTCGAACTGAAACGCATCATGCGTACCGGCACCGTCGCGACGATCGACAACCGGAACTGGGAATTGCGCGACCAGCGCGGACCGGTCAAGCGGCTGTCGCAATCACGCGCGATCGCGCTGGACATGGAATCGGCAACGATCGCTGCAAACGGCTTCCGCTTCCGGGTGCCTTACGGGACGCTGCTCTGCGTTTCCGACCGGCCGCTGCATGGCGAACTGAAGCTGCCGGGAATGGCGACGGCATTCTACCGCACCCAAGTCAGCCAGCATCTGCAGATCGGCATCCGCGCCGTGCAGAAGCTCGCCGCCATGCCGATCGAAACGCTGCACTCACGCAAGCTCCGGAGCTTCTACGAGACCGCGTTCCAGTGATGTTGTGACTGTGGCCCTACTGGTGTATAATTTTCGACGTTCATACACACGAGGCTGCCATGCGCACCAATATCGAACTCGATGACGAACTGATCACGGAAGCAATGGAGCTGACCGGCCTGCCGACAAAAAAGGCGACGGTGGAGCAGGCATTGAGGGATTTGGTCCGCATTCGTAGGCAGATGCGCGCAGTCGACAATCTTGAAGGCATCGGCTGGGATAGCGATCTTGATGAAATGCGAAAAGACTCGAGGAGATTTGCCGATTGGGGCTTGAAAGGCGGCGAATGATTGTCGCTGACAGCTCCGTCTGGATTTCGCTATTTCGGAAAGACGATGCCGAGGTCGCGGAAAGATTGCGCTTTTTCATAGCCCAAGGCGTTGTTCTTGTCGGCGATATCATCATGCTCGAAGTGCTCCAAGGCGCTCGCGATTACCATCAAGCCAGCTGGATCGAACAGAACTTCCGCGACTTTCCCGCCGCACAGATGCTGTCTCCCTCACTCGCAATAAAGGCGGCAGCCAATTACCGTACTCTTCGGAATCGAGGCGTTACGGTTCGGAAGACGATAGACATGATCATCGGCACCTATTGCATCGAACACCGACACAGCCTGTTGCGTAAGGACAAGGATTACCTGCCGATGGTCGAATATCTCGGCCTTCGGACCGCCTGATTATTCGGCTTTCGTGGGCCTTGCCACCAGCAATGACAGCGCCGTACCCACCAGCGAGGAAACGATCACCAGCAAATGGGTGTTGATTGCGGCCTGGCCGAGCTCTTTCAAGGGCACCCCGGCCGTGTCCGCGCCGAAGGCGATGGCGCCGGCGGTGATGCCGGCGGGATAGGTGCCGACGCCTGCCGGGGCATGCACGGGAAGCACCGAGGAAAGCTCGCCGCCCAGAGCGCCGCCGAAACCGGCCGCGACCGTCAGGCCGCCGAGAAGGCTCAGCACCCAGGCAAGCACGGCAATCTTGGTGAACCAGTTGAGGAGCGTGGCACCCCAGGCGCGGGCAAAGGCGCCGCTATCGGACGGCAGTCCGGCCTCCACCTCGCTCAGCAGGCTCCTTGCCTTGTTCGGCACAACTTTGGCCGTCAGTCGGAAGGCGGCCCTGCGGAGCGCGAAGGCGATTGCCGGCAGGATCAGGAAGGCAAGCCAGAGAGCCCAGGCCCAGACAGCACCAAGCTCCAGTGCGAGCCCGGTACCGGCCGCGGCCAGCAGTGCATGGAGATCAAAAAGCCGCATGACGAGCAAGGCGGACGTGCCCCGCGCCAGGCCCAGGCCGAATTCCCGCTTCATCAACAGCGGAAAGCTCGCCTCACCCGTGCGGAACGGCAGAATGACGTTCAGAAGATTGTGGACCTGCACCAGCCGCAGAAGCGTGCCGAAATGACCGCCGGTTTCTTTGGGAAAGTAATCGTAGATGCGCCAGGTGCGCAGGACATAGGTCCCGAGGAGAGCCGCCAGAGCGACAAGCGCGGTACTCCAGCCGGCGCCGCTCCACAGCGACACGATGCTCTGCCAGCCCCAGACCCACTGGATGAAAGCGGCATAAAGGAGAATGATCGCGATCGTTGCGAGCGTCATCGTGTTACGAATTATCCATGCGCGGCGGCTGGCAACGGAATAATTCTTCATATAGTAGGATGCCCCATGTGACGGTTTCGGGTGAAGTTTCAGGTTAGGGTCGCCATGACGGCGCGCGCTTCCGGCCCGAGGTTTAGGAGAAAGACAAGGTGCGTACAACAGCAGAGTCGGTCACCAGCCGTATCCAGACGGCCGAACCGATCGAACTGTCCCTCGTCGTGCCTCTCTTCAACGAAGAGGAAAGCGTCGGACCGCTGATCGAGCGGATCACGACGGCAATGGCGAACTATCCCGGGACATGGGAACTCATTCTCGTCGACGACGGGAGCACCGATGCCACGATCGCCAATGCCCGAACTGCGCTTAGCCGTCCTGGCCTCGACCTCAAGATCGTGGCTTTGCAACGCAACTTCGGCCAGACGGCAGCCATGCAGGCTGGCATCAACCAGGCCGAAGGCCGGCTGATCGCCACGCTCGACGGCGACCTGCAGAACGACCCGAAGGACATCCCCGCCATGGTGGCGGAGCTGGAGCGGCGCGAACTGGACCTCCTCGTCGGCTGGCGCAAGAACCGTCAGGACGGATTGCTGCTTCGCAAGGTGCCATCCTGGATCGCCAACCGGCTGATCGGCCGCATTACCGGCGTACGCCTGCACGACTACGGCTGTTCGCTCAAGATCTATCGCGGCTCGGTCATCAAGCAGGTGAAGCTGATGGGCGAAATGCACCGCTTCATCCCGGCTTGGGTGGCGGGCGTCGTGCCGAGCTCACGGATCGGCGAAATGCCGGTGACGCATCACGCGCGCCAGCACGGCGTTTCGAAATACGGCATTTCCCGCACTTTCCGGGTGATCCTCGATCTGCTCTCGGTGATGTTCTTCATGCGCTTCAAGGCGCGGCCGGGGCATTTCTTCGGCTCCCTCGGGCTTGGCCTCGGCGCATTGTCGGCGATCATCCTCACCTACCTGTTCATCGACAAGTTCATCATGGGTAACGACATCGGCACCCGGCCGCTCTTCCTGATCGGCGTCATGCTGTTCCTGTCGGCCGTGCAGATGATCACCACCGGCATCATCGCCGAGATGATCGCCCGCACCTATTATCGCGAAGATACGGCGCTCAGCTACATCGTCAGGGAAGTCTATGAGGGCGATCAGGCGCATCAGTGACGCGCTTGCCCGCCGTCCGGAAATCGTTCTTTGGCTGATCGCCGCCTACTACGTGCTGGCGGTCGCCTTGCGGATGCTGCGCTCGGAGGCGCTTAATAGCGATGAGGCCGAACAACTCGTACAGTCGCAGTTCTTCCTGATGGGTTACGGGCGGCAGCCGCCTTTCTACAATTGGCTGCAATACGGCATCATCCAGCTGACCGGTCCGTCGATCTTCGCCCTGTCGCTCGTCAAAAACCTGCTGCTCTTCCTTTGCTGCGCTGTCTATGGGCTGGCGGCGCGGCTTGTGCTCAAGGACAGGCGCCTGGTCGCAGTCGCCATACTTGGCGTGATCGCCGTGCCGGCCGTCAGCGTCATGGCGCAACGCGACCTGACGCACGCGATCGCCACGCTGTTTGCCGTCGCATTTTTCCTCTATGCCTTCCTGCAGACGCTGATCCGCCCGAGCCTCGGCTTCTATCTGTTAACCGGTCTCGCTGTCGGCATAGGGCTGATCGCCAAATACAACTTCGTCATCGTGCCGGTGGCGGCGATACTTGCCATCCTGCCGGAGCCGGAGCTTCGCAAGCGTATCTTCGACTGGCGGATCATTCCGGCGCTTGCCGTCACTGCCGCCCTGTGCCTGCCGCACGGGCTCTGGCTGCTCGGCAACCTCGCCGAGGCGACGGACGGGACGATCAAGGCGATGCGGGAGGATGCCTCCGGCAATCCCATCCTCGATCGGTTGTCCGGCCTCGGCACGCTGGCTGTGGCGATACTTTCTGGCACGCTGCCGGTCCTTGCCTTCTTCCTGATCGCATTCCGCAGATCCCTCGTCGAGGCACGGACGGCAGCCAGCGAATGGACACGCGTGATCGGACGCATGCTGCTCCTGTGCCTTGTCGCCGTCGGACTGATCGGCCTCGGCTTCGGCGCAACGACCATCAGCGAGAAATGGCTGTCTCCCTTCCTTATCCTGCTGCCGCTCTATCTCTGCCTGAAGCTCGGTTCAGCCGGAGCAGACAGCAGCCGCAGCGTCGCGCGGATGCTTTTTCCCGTTGCTGCGCTCGCCCTCGGCTTCATTGCCTATATGGCGCTCGGCAATGTTATCGGACCACGCCTCGGCCAGTACAACAAGGAGAACCTTCCCTCCGGCCCCTTCCTGCGCGAGGTGCTGGCTGAACGGGCCGATACAAATCCTGCCTATGTCATCGCCGCCGATCCGTTTCTCGGCGGAAGCGCCCGGATCGAATTGCCAAGCGCGCGCATATTGTGGCCTCGCTTCGGCCAGACGCCGCTCCTCGACACGATAGAGAGGGGGCAGGTCGGGCTGATTGTCTGGCGGGAGAACGGCAATGGCATGCCGGATGGTTTGAGCGCCTATTTGCAAGAAAACGGCATAGACGCCGAGCGCCTGGCGACAGCCACCAAGGCCGTGCCTTATCTCTTTTCCGGCGGGCGAGACACCGTCACCTTCGGTTTCGCATGGACAGTCGGCGACGCAGGGACGCCCAGAACAGGCAATCGGCCTCGAAGCGGAATGAAAAATTAGTGTTGCAATTCCCCGCTAGGCTGCGGCTCTCGGTCAGCGCCGGAGGGGATATTGCTGCAACAAAATCGATCGGCCGCCTATGGCATCCGGCTTTCGTCCGAACGCCATGTCATCCTGCTCGCAGCAATCGCCATCTATTTCATCATCAATTTCCTGGTGCGAATGGCACTGCCGGTGAACCTGGAACTGGACGAGGCCGAACAGTCCTATTTTTCTCAGTGGCTTATGTCCGGCTATGGCTCGCAGCCGCCGCTCTACAATTGGCTTCAATATGCCACCGTGCAGCTTTTCGGCCTGTCGCTTGCGTCGCTCTCGGCCTTGAAGAACCTCCTTCTGTTCAGCGCCTATGTCTTTTATTTTCTGGCTGCGCGGGAAGTGATCCGCGACCGGCAGATTGCCGCGCTGGCAGCGCTGGGGCTGCTGACCATTCCGCAAGTGGCCTTCGAAGCCCAACGGGACCTCAGCCACACCGTCGCGACGATCTTTACCGCCTCCCTGTTTCTCTACGCCTTCCTGCGCACAGTCCGACGCCCCTCGATTTCGTCTTTCCTGCTGTTCGGGCTGGCGACCGGGCTTGGCGTTATTGCGAAGTATAATTTCGTGCTGCTTCCGGCCGCCGCCTTCCTGGCGATCCTGAGCGACGCCAGATGGCGGCCGCGCCTGTTCGACTGGAGGCTGTTGCTCGCCGGCGCCATCGCGCTCACGATCGTCGCGCCGCACGCGCTGTGGCTCCTGGATCATTTCGGCGCGGCCAGCGCCCATACCATGCGCAAGCTCACCGGGTCCGGCAGCACTCCTGCGGTCGCGATGCTGAGCGGCCTTGGATCGCTGACGCTCGCCTCGCTCGGCTTCGGCGGTCTGACGATTGCTGTTTTCTCCCTTGCCTACCGGGAAAGGCTGCCGGCGATCATCCGCGCCCGCAGCGACTGGACGCGCCTTTCCGGGCGGATCCTGATCTTCGCACTCGGCCTGATCGTGCTGATGATCCTGTTTGGCGGGGTCGAAAAGGTTCGCGACCGCTGGCTTACGCCGATCCTCATCCTGCTGCCCATCTATTTCGCGCTCAAGATCGACGCCGCGGCCACGAACCTGCATCCGGGGATGAGGAGGATCTGGGGTGTCGCGTTCACGCTGATGGCCCTCATCCCGACCCTGCTTCTCGGCCGGGTCGCCACCGCATCGCTGACGGGGCTCTACCAATACCCGAATTACCCATTCATCTCGATGGCCGAGGAGGTGCGCCCGCAGGTGACGTCGGCGCCGACGCTTGTCATCACCTTCGACACCCATATGGCGGGGAACCTGCGTCTTCATCTGCAGCCGGTTCCCGTCCTCGCGCTTTCGACACCCGCAGGCCTTAAACCTCCGCCGACGCCTGAGCATCAGCGCATTCTCTTCGCCTGGCGAAGCGCCGCCGATGGCACCTCCGCCGGCCTACCGCAAAAGTTCGAACAATACCTGCAGGAGCGCGGAATCACCCCCGATGCATCGCAGATCCGTGCCGTCACGCTTCCCTATACCTACGGAAGGGCTGGTGACCAATACCACTTCGCCTATGCCGTTTTCGACATCGGCCGTTGACAGCTATTCCTTCACCGTGTCCCGCAGGTGGTCGAGAGCCCGGCGCAGCTTGTCGATCACCTCGTCCACCTCGGAGCGGCTGATCGTAAGCGCCGGCGAGGCCAGCATGCGGTCCCCCGTCGCGCGCATGATCAGACCGTTTTCGACGCAGTGATTGCGCACCAGTGTGCCGATGTCGTCAGGCTTGGCATAACGGCGGCGGACGGATTTGTCTGCTGCAAGCTGCAGACCGCCCATCAGCCCGACGCTCTCCGCCTGCCCCACCACCTCGTGATCCTCGAGGCTCTTCCAGGCGGAGGCGAAATAGGGGCCGATATCCTCGCGGACGCGTTCGACCAGCCCCTCCTCCTCGATGATCCGGATGTTCTCCAATGCGGCGGCGGCACAGACCGGGTGACCGGAATAGGTGAAGCCGTGGTAGAAATCGCCGAGCTCACCGACCATCACGTCGGCCACCCGATCGCTTACCAGCACGCCGCCGATCGGCAGGTAACCGGAGGACAGCCCCTTGGCGATCGGCGCCAGATCCGGCTCGACGCCGTAATACTGATGGCCGAACCACTCTCCCAGCCGGCCGAAACCGCAGATCACCTCGTCAGCGACCAGAAGAATGTTGCGCGCCCTGCAGATGCGGGCGATTTCCGGCCAGTAGGTTTCCGGCGGAATGATCACGCCCCCCGCCCCCTGGATGGGTTCGGCGACGAAAGCGGCGACGCGATCCTCGCCAAGTTCATCGATCTTCGCCTCCAGCTCGCGGGCAAGCTTGAGGCCGAATTCGGCGGGCGAGAGATCGCCACCTTCCGCATACCAATAAGGCTGGCCGATATGGTGGATGCCCTCGATCGGCAGGTTGCCTTGCTCGTGCATCAGCTTCATGCCGCCAAGCGAGGCGCCGGCGACCGTCGAGCCGTGATAACCATTCTTTCGGGCGACTACTTGCGTCTTTTCCAGTTTGCCGAGCGCCTTCCAATAGACGCGCGCCATGCGGAACCAGGTGTCGGTCGCCTCCGAGCCGGAATTGGTGAAGAAGATACGTTTCAGCCTGTCGCCTGTATGCGAGGCGATCTTCTGGGCAAGCAGGGTGGCCGGAGGGGTCGTGGTGCCGAAAAAGCTATTGTAGTAAGGCAGTTCCTGCATCTGCTTGTAGGCGGCATCGGCGATCGACTTGCGACCGTAACCGACATTGACGCACCAGAGGCCGGCAAAGGCATCGAGATATTTCTTACCCGTGGAATCATAGATGTAGACGCCCTCGGCCCGTTCGATGATGCGCGTGCCCTTGGCGTTGAGCTGCTTCATGTCGGAGAACGGATGGAGGTGATGGGCGGCGTCGATCGCGGCGAGATTGGAAAGGGCGCTGATATCGGTCATGGAGTTGGCCTCTGATTGTGCGGCCAATTCTTATCGGCTACGAACTCTCTTCCGCAACGCCCTTTCAAAGACCTGCCGATGTCCTTTCAATCCGTCCCGCCTCATATCGAAATCCTGCTCGTCGGCATGAATGGCGACCTGCGCGGCAAGCGCATTCCGCTGGACAAGGAAAACAAGGTCTGGGAGGGCGCAGTGAGGCTGCCGACGTCCACGCAGTCGTTGGACATATGGGGCGACGACAATGACGATATCACCGGACTGTCGCTGACGATCGGAGATCCGGATGGCGTCTGCATTCCCGACCAGCGCAGCCTCGCGCCGATGCCCTGGGCGCCGGAAGGATCCAGGCAGGTGCTTTCCACCATGCATGAGCTCTCCGGGGAACCGAGCTTCATGGACCCTCGCGGCATTCTCGCCGCGCTCTTGAAACGCTTCGAAGAGCGCGGGCTGACACCGGTCGTCGCGACGGAACTCGAATTCTACGTGGTGCAGGACGACTGGCGCGAGACCGGCAGGCCCCGGCCACCGGAAAAGCTGATGTATCGCGGCAAGCCGAACGGTTTTCAGCTCTACGACATGGGCGCCGTCGATGCGCTCGACGATTACCTGCAGACAGTCAGGACCTGGGCGAAGCTCCAGGACCTGCCGGCCGATGCGACGACGGCCGAGTTCGGTCCCGGGCAGTTCGAGATCAACCTGCTTCATCACGCCGACGCGCTGGCAGCCGCCGACGACTGCATCTATCTGAAGCGCATCGCCGAACAGGCCGCGAGGAGACACGGGCTGAAATCCACCTGTATGGCCAAGCCCTACGCGAACCAGGCGGGCTCCGGCCTGCACGTGCATGCCAGCATCATCGACCGGGACGGAAACAATGTGCTGGACGCCAAGGGCGGCGATCCGGTACGGCTCAAATCCGTCTGCGCGGGAATGCTGAAGACCATGCGCGACGCGCAGCTCGTCCTCGCGCCGTTTGCCAATTCGTATCGCCGGTTCCAGCCCGGATCCTTTGCGCCGGTGGATATCGACTGGGGCTTTGGCCATCGGGGAACGGCGGTGCGTATTCCCGACAAGGACGGCGCGGCCGCCCGGATCGAGCATAGGGTCGCCGGCGCCGACGCCAATCCCTATCTGCTGCTGACGGCTATTCTCGGCGGCATGCTTCTGGGGCTGGACGAGATGCTCGATCCGGGTCCTGCGACCGAACCGGGCAAGGAGCCGCCGGCGGGAGCCAAACGCCTGACGCACGACTTCCTGACGGCGGTCGAGGAATTCTCCGCCTCGCCCTTCATCAAAGACGTGTTCGGCGCGCGCTACCAGAAGCTCTATGGCGATACGAAGCGCAAGGAAGCGATCACCTATCTGCGCACCGTCAGCGATTTCGACTACCAGACCTATCTGCCCCGGGTTTAGAAAAGCCGACGGTCGGGAGGCTATTTGCCGCCAGACTGTGTCGATGGCAAAGACGGTTTCGAGATCCAGGGCGCGTATGGCAGATCGTCGATGTCTAGCAACATCGGCGGCCCCTTCTCATAATCGAAAGCCAGGTTAATCGAGGCGACGAACTTGCCGTATTCCTCCTGGAGCTGCTGGAGCGCTTCGCGATTGCCGGTCTGCGCCGCAACCACCTCCTCCTCCTTCAGAGCCCTGGTCAGGTCGCGATAGGTACTGTTGCCATCCTTATCAGGGATAAGGACCACAACCCCGCCCTTTTCCTTGAACTTGATGCCCACGTAGAGCTCATCGTCGGTGAAGAGATCGCGATTCTTGTTGATCATCTGCGGGAGGGCGAGCGCAAACAGGCTTTCCCGGCTAAGGCCGCCATGCGCTTCGTATTGCTGGTTCACCAGCTGCGCAAACTGCCAGCCTTTCTCGGCAAGCAGCCCTTTCAGCATGTTCTTGGCGATGGGATCGCTTATTTTGAACTGATCGGAATTGATGAAGTCGATAGCATCGGAGACGAGTTGGCTCTTCTCGTCCATTTCGACAAATGCGGCGTTGATCGCGAAAGCGGCTCTTATCGTTTCCTTGGCGGGTTCGCCGGAGATTCCGTTCGCCACCTGGACGAGATCGGTTCTCTTCGCGTCGGTTTCCTTGCTTTCTTCGGCAGGGGCGGCCGAAAGGGCCGACTGCTGGAGGATCAGCAAGGCTGCAGGTTCAAGCCCGGAGATGGAAGTCATGCCGTTCCTCGCGCGTGCCTTTCGCCTGTCATAGGCCGAGGCAACGTCTGCCGGAACCATCATGGCCCGAAACAAGCAATCTGCTCTATCGGAGGTTGAAGTTAGGAGTCAGGGGATAACAAGATATGAACGCCTCATCGCGAGATATTGCCATCACCGCGGCAGCTCCGCGACAAGCAAGAGCCGGCGATTGTTTTGGGCGGATGACGGCGAGGTCGAAGTTGTTCTTCAGCCTATCTTAAATCCCTCGGGTCTAAGGAAGCGGTATATTTAATACAATTGCGGCTCCGTGGATGCGTCTCGTTCTCGCCAAGTCACTGCTGACCGGTCTGTTGTCACTGCTCGCTTCGCTTGCGCTGTCGTTCGCCTTCGTCCCCATGATGGGGGGAGAGGTGGCCGGTGCAGGCCTGGTGATGACGATCGTCTGCCCGCTGGCGATTTCGATTCCCGCCTCGGCTATGATGTTCTGGCAGTCGGAAAGGGTTCGACGGGCCGAAAAAACCGCTTCCGATGCCCTGGAAAAACTTGCCCTTGCCTATGAAGAACTTCGACTGCAATCCCGGCGCGACAGCCTGACCGGACTGCTCAATCGCGGCGCATTCCTGGAAGAGCTCGAGGCGTTCAGCCGCAACGGCATGACCGGTGCTCTGATTTTCCTCGATCTCGACCATTTCAAATCGATCAATGATCGCCATGGCCATGCGGCCGGAGACGAGGTGCTTCGCGGTACAGGCCGGATACTCTCGACCTATCGGGGGCAATTCGACATCGCCGGCCGTCTCGGAGGCGAAGAGTTCGCCCTTTTTCGAGGCGGGATCGCAATAAAGGACATGCCGAGGCGATGCGAGGATGTTCGCGAGGCCGTCGGCGGCCTTGATATCCGCTCCTCCTCCGGGGCGAAGATCGGAGTTTCGACGAGCATCGGAGCCTTGTATTGCGGCGCGGGTTTCGATCCCCATGCCTGCCTCAAGGCAGCGGACGTCAATCTGTACGAGGCAAAGTCCCGCGGCCGGAACCAGGTCGTCTCGTCGGCTTAGCGCGCGGAAGCGCTCAGATTCCGCTGCCGTCCCGCTCGGCCAGTTCGCGAGGTTGCGGCTCGTTGACCAGTACCCTCAGTTCGCCGGCATGGATCTTCAAATGCACATCGCGCTTCATCGGCAGGAGTTCGCCGTCGATGACGCAGCGAATGTCGTGCCGCTCGCGCGGGAAATGCAGTTCGACCTCCGTAGCGGTCATGGCCGTTACCGCCGGGTTCTCTTTCAACCGCCCTCGCAGGATGTCGACGGCGAGTTTCGCGACGCCTGGAGGTGTCAGGGGATCGGCGAAATAAAGGCCCAGATGCCCGCGCGTCAGTCGATCCGCATACATCAAGGGATCGGGACCGAATTCATTGTTGGAGACGGAGATAGCGGAAACCTCACGGGAAACAGTCGTGCCGCCGACATTGAACTCGACCTCGAATTCGGGCGGATTGAACATCACCCCGATCGCGGCGCGGGTGCTGGCCCGGATTTTCCCAAGCCGGGACGCATAGGTCATGGAATTGCGGTAGCGCACCATGCGAGCGTGCAGGCCGGCCGAGAACTGATGGACAAAGCTCTTGCCGTTGGCGCTGGCGATGTCGATGCTCTCCGGAGTGCCTGCAGCCAGCGTGTCCAACACCTGCCATATATCGAGCGGCAGCTTCAGGGAGCGGGCAAAGAGGTTCATGGTGCCGGCCGGGACGACGCCGAGGACGAGGCCGCTCTTCCAGGCAATGCCGGCCGCAGCCGAAATCGTGCCGTCGCCGCCGCCTGCGATGAGGCCCTCGATGCCGGGAGTGGCGGCCGCCCTTTCCATGGTCGCCACCACCTCATTGCCGGAGACCACATGGCATTCGATCTGATGGCCGGCGGATTTGAAAGCCTGAACGGCCTGGGCGCAATAGGCGTCCATGTCGGTGGTTCTGAAGGTACCGCCATCGCGGTTGAAGACGGCAAAAAGGTTCATCGCATCAAAGCTCTGGGCGGGCGGTTTCGGCCGCGAGACAACGGGACACCGGAGAAATGGTTGCGATGACGTGCTTTATCAACACGGCGCCAATGAGGCCGGCACCTGGCACACAATGCCGTGAGCACCGAGAGAATACTCCGGAGGCTCTACCGCAACGCACAATCCCGTGTTACTTTTGACCTGTGTCATTTTTTCAATGACCGCTCACCTCCAGAGCGGGTGGACGTCTCCCACGTCTCACCCGCATCTTTTTTCAAGCAGATTCAATTTTATGACCGATTCCGCCGTCTCTTTCGATTCCGCTCGCGATCGTTCAGTCTCTCCCGTCGCCGACGCCACTTCCGGCCTCTCGCCGCTCGCAATCCTCCTGATCGAGATTGCGCTTGCCGTCGGTGGATTTGGCATCGGCACCGGCGAGTTCGTCATCATGGGGCTTCTGCCCGACGTGGCGTCGACGTTCGAAGTCAGCATCCCCACCGCAGGCTACGTCATCAGCGCCTATGCACTGGGCGTCGTCATCGGCGCGCCGGTTATCGCAATCCTTTCCGCCCGCCTGCCGCGCCGGACGCTGCTTCTCTGCCTGATGGGTCTGTTTGCAGTGGGCAATACCCTCAGTGCGCTGGCGCCGACCTTCTGGAGCTTTACCGCCCTGCGCTTCATCACCGGCCTGCCGCATGGCGCCTATTTCGGCGTCGCCTCGCTGGTTGCCGCATCCATGGTGCCGCCCAACAAACGCACCCGCGCCGTCGGCCGCGTCATGCTCGGGCTGACCATCGCGACGCTTGCCGGCACGCCGCTTGCCACCTTCATGGGGCAGATGCTCAGCTGGCGTGCCGCCTTCTTCCTCGTCGGCGGCATCGGCGCGCTGACCGTTGCATTGCTCTGGTATTTCCAACCCCGCGACAAAGTGCAGGAAGGGGCGAGCATCCGGCGAGAGCTCAGCGCTTTCGGCCGCAGCCAGGTGTGGCTGACGCTCGGCATCGCCGCGATCGGCTTCGGCGGCATGTTCTCCGTCTTCAGCTACATCGCCTCGACGACGACACAAACCGCCCAGTTGCCGGTCGGCATGGTCTCGATCGTGCTTGCGCTCTTCGGCATCGGCATGAATGTCGGCAATATCGTCGGCTCCAGGCTGGCCGACATATCGCTGAAGGGCACGATCGGCGGCTCGATGGTCTTCTATATCGTGGTGATGCTCGCCTTCGCGCTCTTTGCTCACCATCCGATCGCGCTCTATATCACCGTCTTCCTGGTCGGCTGCGGTTTTGCCCCGGGTCCGGCACTGCAGACGCGGCTGATGGATGTGGCGGCCGACGCGCAGACGCTTGCTGCCGCATCCAATCACTCCGCCTTCAACGTCGCCAATGCGCTCGGCGCCTGGCTCGGCGGGCTGGTCATTTCCTGGGGCTGGGGTTTTGCCGCAACGGGTTATGTCGGCGCATTCCTGTCGTTGCTCGGGCTCGGCATTTTCGCCGTCTCGGTCAGCCTGGAGAAGCGGAGAGGTGCCGCCTGACTTGATCAGGCGGCTTTGGACGGCGCTTTGGCTTCGGTTTCCGGCATCACCATGAATTTCCGCCCGTCACGGCAAATGACGTGTTCCTTGCCCCAGACGCGCAGTGCCGTAATCACCGGCTCCAGGCTGAGGCCCAGCGGCGTCAGCGTGTAATCGACACGCGGCGGCACGACCGCAAACACGGTCCGCTCCAGCAGCCCCGCCTCTTCGAGCTCCCTCAGCTGTTTGGTCAGCATGCGCTGCGTCACCGACGGAATGCGGCGGCGAAGCTCGTTGAAGCGCAGCGTCCCGTTTTCGAGCAGATGATAAAGGATCACGCCCTTCCATTTGCCGTCGAGAAAACTCAGCGTCGATTCGACGGGGCAGCCGGGGAAATTGTCGGTGAGCTTGGCACGCGGCTTCGACATCCGGAGATCCTTTCACGGTACACTTTTGGGTACTATACACCAAAAATGTGCATTCTTGCGCCGACAAACCATACGGGCCATCTAGTCTCCAGGCAACAAATGCCATTCACGAACGAAGGAGATTTTCATGCGCGCCGTCGGCTTCAACGCACCCCAGCCCATTACCGCCGAAACTTCGCTGATCGACATCGATCTGCCGATGCCTGAAGCGGCCGGCCGCGACCTGCTGGTCGAAATCAAGGCGGTATCCGTCAACCCGGTCGACACGAAGGTCCGCGCTTCGGCGCCTGTCGAACCTGGCCAGCACCGGGTCCTGGGCTATGACGCGGCGGGTGTCGTCAAGGCAGTCGGATCGGACGTGAAGCTCTTCAAGCCGGGCGACGAGGTCTATTACGCGGGTGCGATCAACCGGCCCGGCACCAATGCGCAATTCCATCTGGTCGACGAGCGGATTGTCGGCTTCAAGCCGAAGACGTTGAGCTTTGAGGAAGCCGCCGCGCTGCCACTCACCGCCATCACCGCTTACGAGACCCTCTTCCATCGCATGAAGGTTCAGGACAAGGTGCCGGGCGCCTGGAACGCGGTGCTCGTCATCGGCGGCGCCGGCGGCGTCGGTTCGATCGCCATCCAGCTCCTGCGAGAGCTTTCCGACGTCACCGTCATCGGCACCGGCTCCCGACCGGAAACACAGGCTTGGATCAAGGACCTCGGCGCCCATCACGTGCTCGATCATTCGAAGCCGCTTGCCAAGCAGCTGGCGGAACTGGCGATCGGCGCGCCGGGTTTCGTCTTTTCGACCACCCATACCGACCAGCATATCAAGGACGTTCTGGAGCTCATCGCGCCGCAGGGGCGGTTCGCGCTGATCGACGATCCGAAGGAGCCGATTGACATCCGTCCGTTCAAGAGCAAGACCCTTTCGATCCATTGGGAAATGATGTTCGCCCGGCCAGTCTGGCAGACGGCCGACATGATCGAGCAACACAAGCTTCTCAACCACGTGGCCGAATTGGTGGACGCAGAAAAAATCCGCACCACCCTTTCCGAGACGCTTGGCCCGATCAATGCTTCAAACCTGAAGAAGGCGCATTCGATGATCGAGAGCAACCGGACAAAGGGCAAGCTGGTGCTTTCGGGCTTCTAATCGGGATAGGGGGGAGCCTATTGGCTCCGCCCCTCCCACACCACCCGGCATGCGGGTCCGCACCGGGCGGTTGGAGCAGTTGAGGTCGTCAGG
>NZ_SOEM01000041.1:0-19858 GCF_004368875.1 Neorhizobium sp. R1-B | reverse complement strand
ACGAAGGAAGAAGGCGGCCGTCATACGCCGTTCTTCACCAACTACCGTCCGCAGTTCTACTTCCGCACGACGGACGTGACGGGCATCGTGACGCTGCCGGAAGGCACGGAAATGGTCATGCCTGGCGACAACGTCACCGTTGACGTCGAGCTGATCGTGCCGATCGCGATGGAAGAAAAGCTGCGCTTCGCCATCCGCGAAGGCGGCCGCACCGTCGGCGCCGGCATCGTCGCTTCCATCATCGAGTAAGCGATACCGGAATTGAAATAAGAGGGCCCTGCCGGAAACGGCGGGGCCTTTTGCTTTGGAGCTTCACGTTGGGGGAGGCGCAAGATCGGCCGATCAATTAGCCGAAGAGTTCGCTCTCGTAACGGTAGTGAGGCGTGTCGCGCGGCTTGCGGAAGGAGAGGGGAAGCCTTTCTTCGGTTTCCAGGAGACGCGCGGCGACATTCTCGACCCCGGCATTGATGGCCTGTTGTCCGATGAAGCCGCCACGGACCTGAGTGGTCCAGGCAAGCGCTTGCGTAAAGGCGTCGAACAATTCCGGATCTGGAGCGGTCGGGTTCTGCCAGAAGGCCGCAAGGCTTTCCTGAAAGGTGAGGCCCGGCACGTCGTAGATCGCGGAGCCCAGCGCGATGACCGGTTTCCCGGCAGCCAGCGCCGTCAGACCGACCGTTGAATTGACTGTTACCACGCCAGTAGATTTTGCGATCAGCATGTCCGTATCGCCGCCGTCGGCAACGAAGACGCGATCGGCAACGCCGCGGTCTTTTGCCGAGAGACCGATGCGGCTTGGCCAGCGTGAGAGGCCATTGTCGATTGGATGTATCTTAAAGAGAAGCCGGCTGGCCGCAGGCGCGTGTTCGGCAAAAGAACTGATCGTCGCGTCCACCAGCCTGAAGAGATCTCCGCCCGGCGCGTGGTGCCTGATCTGATAGTCGCCCGGCAGCTGCAGCGGAAAGAAGTAGAAGGGTGCGGCAGGAGCCTTGTTGTGGGCGGACAGACAGGCTTCGATTGCCGTTTCGGCTTCTTGCCGGCGCTTGCGCCGTGTCAATGCCTTCCAGATCCAGCCGCTGTATTCGACCACCGGATGAACCGGCCCGTGGGTGCGATAGTGCGGATGGACCAGCCACCCGAGGGCGACGTTCGGAATATGGAATGCAAGGTCGTAAAGGGCATAGGTCAGAAAGCTCGAAGGATAGAGCTTTTCGGAGGAAACCTCGGGCTTGCCTGCTGCCAGCTCTCTTATGTCCGCCGGTCTCTTGGGAAAGCGGGAGTGCCCGGACATTCCATCCGGCTCGATCGTCAGCCAGTCCGGTCTAAGATAGCCGTGCTCCAGAATATGGACGCGAAGCCCGGCTCGTATCCCGAGTTCGGCCGCGGCCGCATGAGGCGCGCGGCCATCACCCAACATGACGATGTCGGTGATATTGTGATCACGGATGTAGCAATTAAGATACACCGGCCAATCATTTGCATGGCCGCGAAAGAAGTCACTAGCCTTTGGCCACCAAAAGACCACATCCCCGAGGCAGAGGCTGATCTTTCGGACCGAAGCTCCTTTGTTTTCAACTGTTTCTGCCAGCCGCTTCAGGAATGGCGAGGCAGGACCTTGGAGGAACAGGAACGTGCGGGCTTTCATGTCACACAACCTGTGGAATGATGGGGAGCGTGTGGTTGAGCATTGACGGGAGGGTGACCTTCGTGAAAATACCCGCTCGGTGTATATCGGCCTTCGCGCAATTGAAATCGCTTTTCGCAGGCTTGTCGTTGGTTCAGTCTCAAGCAGCATCGGCTATCGCATGACCAAAGTTCTGTTCCTTCAAGGTCCTCCATCGGTTTTCTGGCGCGAACTGGCTGGGGCGTTTGAGGCGCAGGGGATCGGTACCAAGAGGGTGAACTTCTCGTTTGGCGATCAGCTCTTCTGGTTCAAGCGGGGAGCGATCAATTACCGGGGGTCGCTGAGGGCCTGGCCGCGCTATCTGGCGAACCTGATTCGCCGCGAGGGCATCACCGATATTCTCTATTATGCTGATCGGCTTCCCTATCATCGTCTTGCCGCGCGGGTTGGCCGCAAGCTCGGCGTCCGCTGCCATGCGGTAGAGTTCGGTTATCTGAGACCCGATTGGATCACGCTCGAACGTGACGGAATGGGGCGATTCTCGCATTTTCCGAATGATCCGGACCACATTCGCCAGATTGCCGCAAAGCTCGATGTTCCTGATCTGCAGGCGCGTTACGGCCACACTTTCGGCCAGGAAGCGACCAGCGAGGTCGTCTACAACCTCGGAGCCTATTTCGGGCGCCTGATGTTCCCGCTCTATCGTGCCGACAAGTATTACGATCCTTTGTTCGATTACATGTCCTGGCTTCCACGCATGATGCGCCGCCGTCACCGCTTGCCGGAAGACTTCTGGACGGAGCAGTCTCCGCCGACCTATCTTGTTGCCCTGCAATTGCAGAGCGATTACCAGATCCGCGCCAATTCGCCCTATCGGCATCTCTCCCAGATGCTGCAGCAGGTTTTCCGGTCCTTCGCACGAAACGCTCCCGAGGGAGCGAGGCTTCTGATAAAGCAGCATCCTCTCGATAATGATCTTGAACGATGGGGCAAGGTCGTCGCCAAGCTGGCGGAAGATTTCCGCATCAGCGAGCGAGTGTTCTTTATCGAGGAAGGGGAGCTGGGCGGTATCCTTAAGCGTTCGGCAGGAGTGATCATCGTCAACTCCACCACCGGCCTCCAGAGTCTTCGCGCCGGCGTGCCGACAATTGCCCTGGGTGCCGCAATCTATGATATTCCGGGCCTCACCCATCAGGGTGGGCTCGACAGCTTCTGGCGGCATCCGGAACCGATCGACGCCGAACTGCTGCGCGATTTCATCAAGACGATTGCGGCGACGATTCAGGTAAAGGGCAACTTCTATCATTCGGAAGGGCGCAAGCTCGCGGTCGAGACGATCGTCCACCGTATCCGCGAAGGTCTGGTCAATGAGCCTGGCGCCTATGTGGAAAAGCCGCCGCGCCTCTCCTGGCGGCGTCTTCCCTTTGCGCCCGAAAGGAATGTGCAGCCCGGCATTTTGTCGGGTGGGCTGGATCTGCCGGGCAAGGAAATTCTCGTTGGCCGGCCTGAGCCGGTTCTCTCCGTGGGTCGCTTTGCGGATGCCCCTGAGCCGCGCAACAGAAACCTGAGATAGAAGGCTGGGATATTAAAAAACGCTCTTGCAAAGCGGGGCGCATCCCCTTAAAGGGAGCGCCTAGCCTGCTGGCGGTGGAGCGATGCGTTCGGTTCACATGCCGGCTGGTTGAAGGGGTATAGCTCAGTTGGTAGAGCGGCGGTCTCCAAAACCGCAGGTCGGGGGTTCGAGCCCCTCTGCCCCTGCCATTTTTCTGATGATTGGCGCGAAATATCCGCGGCGGGATCGTTTGGAAGTGGTTGCCGTTCAAATCGGCGAAATTTCATCGAACACTGTTTTCCCTCTTGTGTAAAGGGGAAGTGGTGTTTATGTAGGCAAAACAGACACGCGGTGCGTGGGGCTGAGCGTGGTCAGCTTTACGTGCCGTAATTGCGTGGGCAATCGATGGCATCCAAAACCAATCCCGTCACGTTTCTGCGCCAGGTGCGCTCCGAGGCGTCGAAAATTCATTGGCCGTCTCGTCGCGAGACCATGATCTCTACGGCCATGGTGCTGGTGATGGTTGTTTTCGCTGCGCTGTTTTTCTTCGCTGCGGACCAGCTTCTGGGCTGGTTGTTACGTTTGGTACTGAACGTCAGCGTTTGATTCTGGAGAATAAAGATGGCGGCGCGCTGGTACATCGTCCACGCATATTCGAATTTTGAGAAGAAGGTTGCCGAGGACATCGAGAACAAGGCTCGCCAGAAGGGGCTTGAGCATTTGTTCGAGAAGATCCTCGTGCCGACCGAGAAGGTCGTAGAGGTTCGCCGGGGTCGCAAGGTCGATTCCGAGCGCAAGTTCTTCCCGGGTTACGTGCTTGTCCGTGCAAATCTCACGGACGAAGCCTATCACCTGATTAAGAACACTCCGAAGGTGACCGGCTTCCTCGGTTCCGACAACAAGCCGGTTCCGATCCCGGACTTTGAAGCCGAGCGCATTCTTGGCCAGGTTCAGGAGGGTGTCGAACGGCCGAAGTCCTCGATTACCTTTGAGATCGGCGAGCAGGTTCGCGTCTCGGATGGTCCTTTCGCTTCCTTCAACGGCACCGTGCAGGATGTCGACGAAGAGCGGTCCCGCCTTAAGGTGGAAGTTTCGATCTTTGGTCGTGCGACGCCGGTCGAGCTGGAATACGCACAGGTCGAAAAGGTCTGATGATCTTGAAAATGGGACCGGTCGCTGATGCGGCGGGTCTCGTGCGGCATTTGCCGCAACCGCGTGGGAGGGATGGTGCCTTAGCCGGGCATTTTGGCCGAACCACGCAACCGCAGCCGCCGGCGAAGGCCGGCATGTCGGGCCGGGCGACCGGTCCATAACGAAAGGCAGAGAGAAATGGCTAAGAAAGTAGCAGGCCAGCTCAAGCTTCAGGTCAAGGCAGGATCGGCAAACCCGTCCCCGCCGATCGGCCCGGCGCTTGGTCAGCGTGGCATTAACATCATGGAATTCTGCAAAGCGTTCAATGCCGCGACGCAGGAAATGGAAAAGGGTATGCCGATCCCGGTCGTCATCACCTATTACCAGGACAAGTCTTTCACCTTCGCGATGAAGCAGCCGCCGGTCAGCTACTGGCTGAAGAAGGAAGCGAAGATCACCTCCGGTTCCAAGACGCCGGGCAAGGGCGCCAAGGCCGGTACCCTCACCAAGGCTCAGATCAAGTCGATCGCCGAAGCCAAGATGAAGGACCTGAACGCCGCGGACATCGAAGGCGCAATGGCCATGATCGAGGGCTCTGCCCGCGCCATGGGCCTGGAAGTGGTGGCGTAACATGGCAAAGCTTGCAAAGCGTATTCAGAAGATCCGCGAAGGCGTTGATCCCACCAAGCTGGTTGCCCTCAACGACGCCATCTCGATGGTCAAGGAACGTGCCGTCGCCAAGTTCGACGAAACGATCGAAATCGCCATGAACCTCGGCGTCGATCCGCGTCACGCAGACCAGATGGTCCGCGGCGTGGTCAACCTGCCGAACGGCACCGGCCGTGACGTTCGTGTTGCCGTTTTCGCGCGTGGTGCCAAGGCTGACGAAGCCAAGGCTGCCGGTGCCGACATCGTTGGTGCGGAGGATCTCCTCGAGATCGTCCAGGGCGGCAAGATCGATTTCGATCGCTGCATTGCGACCCCGGACATGATGCCGCTCGTCGGCCGTCTCGGCAAGGTGCTCGGCCCCCGCGGCATGATGCCGAACCCGAAGGTCGGAACCGTCACCATGGACGTCACTGGCGCCGTGAAGGCTTCCAAGGGCGGCGCTGTCGAATTCCGCGTCGAAAAGGCTGGTATCGTTCACGCCGGCATCGGCAAGGCTTCCTTCGAAGCCAAGGCTCTTGAAGAAAACATCAAGGCCTTCGCTGACGCCGTCATCAAGGCCAAGCCGGCTGGTGCCAAGGGCAACTACGTCAAGCGCGTAGCGATTTCGTCGACCATGGGTCCGGGCGTCAAGATCGACCCGGCCACGGTAACGGCCTGACACGAATTTTCCGGCGCCTCAGGGCGTCGGAAAGACTGAATTCCGGTCCTTCGGGACCGGAATTTCCGGAGAAATCCGGAATTCCTGTCCGAGATTGCAGGTGGCTTAGGCCTTAATTGCCTGCATGAGACGGGTAAGACCCGATTTTGACAAGCGCCGCGGCGCTTTCGGTTTCGGTTCGAGCCTAGTGTGCCTTGTGCCTGTAGCCGTTCGGCGACAGAGCGAGGGGACAGGATCCTCAAGCGTCGCTCGGGGTCCGACATGTTTGGATCCCTTGAGGCAAAGGCAAACCGATGGGGCCTGCAGGATTGCGGTCCCGTCAACTGGAGACAGACAGTGGAAAGAGCGGAAAAGCGCGAATTTGTCACGGAGCTGAACGAAGTCTTCAAGGCTTCCGGTTCGGTTGTCGTGGCCCACTATGCTGGTGTCACAGTTGCGCAGATGAACGATTTTCGTTCGAAGATGCGCGCTGCTGGCGGCACCGTCAAAGTCGCGAAAAACCGCCTGGCCAAGATCGCTCTTCAGGGTACGGAGTCGGAAGGGATGTCAAATCTCTTCAAGGGTCAGACGCTGATCGCATTCAGCGAAGACCCGGTCACGGCTCCGAAGGTCGTCATGGATTTCGCCAAGACCAACGACAAGATCGTTGTTCTCGGTGGTGCCATGGGTGCAACCACGCTCACTGCGGATGCGGTCAAGTCGCTTGCGACCCTGCCTTCGCTGGACGAGCTTCGCGGCAAGCTGCTGGGCCTCTTGAATGCCCCGGCTACCCGCGTCGCTACGGTTGTCGCCGCACCGGCAAGCCAGCTTGCGCGCGTGTTCGCGGCCTACGCCAAGAAGGACGAAGAAGCCGCTTAAGGTGGTTTTTTGCTGTTCAAATCAAACCAGATCGAACCGAATATAAGGAACTAGAAAATGGCTGATCTCGCAAAGATCGTTGAAGACCTCTCTGCTCTCACCGTCCTGGAAGCTGCTGAGCTTTCCAAGATGCTCGAAGAAAAGTGGGGCGTTTCTGCCGCTGCTCCGGTCGCTGTTGCTGCCGCTGGCGGCGCTGCTGGTGCTGCTGCTCCGGCCGAAGAAGAAAAGACCGAGTTCGACGTCATCCTGACGGATGCCGGCGCCAACAAGATCAACGTCATCAAGGAAGTCCGCGCCATCACCGGCCTCGGCCTCAAGGAAGCCAAGGACCTCGTCGAAGGCGCTCCGAAGGCTGTTAAGGAAGGCGTTTCCAAGGCTGAAGCTGCTGACCTCAAGAAGAAGCTTGAGGATGCCGGCGCTAAGGTCGACGTCAAGTAATACTGGAATGCGGTGGGAGAGGGACTATCTCTCTCCCACCGATTTCCTCCGAACATATTACCCAGGAACCGTCTGGCACGGTCCCTGGGTAATGGGTTCTCAAGAGGATGGTCCCAAACCGAACCGCTTTTAGGCAATCCGGCCGGCGCGTTTGGGAGACGGGACGAGATTGAGAATACCATGTCGACGGGAGATCGAATGGCCAGCGAATCCCGTCCGTTGCAGGCCCGGATGCAATTTTGAAGGAGCGACGATGGCTCAGACCCTTTCCTTTAATGGTCGTAGGCGCGTACGCAAGTTTTTTGGTAAAATCCCTGAAGTCACCGAGATGCCGAACCTTATCGAGGTTCAGAAGGCATCCTATGACCAGTTCCTGATGGTCGACGAGCCGAAGGGCGGCCGCCCGGACGAAGGTCTGAACGCCGTCTTTAAGTCTGTCTTCCCGATCACCGATTTTTCCGGCGCCTCGATGCTGGAATTCGTGTCCTACGAATTCGAACCGCCGAAGTTCGACGTCGAGGAATGCCGTCAGCGCGATCTGACCTATGCGGCGCCTTTAAAGGTGACCCTGCGTCTCATCGTGTTTGATATCGACGAGGATACCGGCTCGAAGTCCATCAAGGACATCAAGGAACAGTCCGTCTATATGGGCGACATGCCTTTGATGACCGACAACGGTACGTTCATCGTGAACGGTACCGAACGCGTGATCGTGTCCCAGATGCACCGCTCGCCGGGCGTCTTCTTCGACCACGACAAGGGCAAGAGCCATTCGTCGGGCAAGCTGCTTTTCGCCGCTCGCGTAATCCCGTATCGCGGTTCCTGGCTCGACATCGAGTTCGACGCCAAGGACATCGTTTATGCCCGTATCGACCGCCGCCGCAAGATTCCGGTATCTTCGCTGCTGATGGCGCTCGGGATGGACGGCGAAGACATTCTGTCGACCTTCTATTCCAAGTCCAACTACGAGCGCGATGGCGATGGCTGGCGGATTCCGTTCCAGCCTGAAACCCTCAAGGGTGCCAAGACGCTTTCCGACATGATCGACGCCGACACCGGCGAAGTGGTCGTCGAGTCCGGCAAGAAGCTGACCCCACGTCTGCTCCGGCAGCTGTCGGACAAGGGCCTCAAGGCGCTCAAGGCAACCAATGACGATCTTTACGGCAACTATCTCGCCGAAGACATCGTCAACATGGAAACCGGTGAGATTTATCTCGAAGCCGGCGACGAGATCGACGAGAAGACCCTGCCGGTCATCCTCAATGCCGGTTTCGACGAAATTCCGGTTCTCGGCATCGATCACATCAATGTCGGCGCCTATATCCGCAATACGCTCGCTGCCGACAAGAACGAGAACCGCCAGGACGCTCTCTTCGACATCTACCGCGTCATGCGCCCCGGTGAACCGCCGACCATGGAATCGGCAGAAGCCATGTTCAACTCGCTGTTCTTCGATGCGGAGCGTTACGACCTCTCCGCCGTCGGCCGCGTGAAGATGAACATGCGTCTCGATCTCGACGTTGCCGATACTGTCCGCACGTTGCGCAAGGACGACATCCTGGCCGTGGTCAAGATGCTTGTCGAACTGCGCGACGGCAAGGGTGAAATCGACGACATCGACAACCTCGGCAACCGCCGCGTTCGCTCCGTCGGCGAACTGATGGAAAACCAGTACCGTCTCGGTCTGCTCCGCATGGAGCGCGCGATCAAGGAACGCATGTCCTCGATCGAGATCGATACTGTCATGCCGCAGGACCTGATCAACGCCAAGCCGGCAGCTGCCGCCGTTCGCGAATTCTTCGGTTCCTCGCAGCTGTCGCAGTTCATGGACCAGGTGAACCCGCTCTCGGAAATCACCCACAAGCGCCGTCTTTCGGCCCTTGGCCCGGGTGGTCTGACCCGCGAGCGTGCCGGCTTCGAAGTCCGCGACGTTCATCCGACCCATTACGGCCGTATCTGCCCGATCGAGACGCCGGAAGGCCCGAACATCGGTCTGATCAATTCGCTTGCCACCTTCGCCCGCGTCAACAAGTACGGCTTCATCGAAAGCCCGTACCGCAAGATCGTGGACGGCAAGGTGACCAACGACGTGCTTTACCTCTCCGCCATGGAAGAGGCGAAGTATTATGTCGCCCAGGCGAATGCCGAACTGGATAAGAACGGTTCGTTCGTAGAAGAGTTCGTGGTCTGCCGTCATGCGGGCGAAGTGATGCTGTCGCCGCGCGACACCATCAACCTGATGGACGTCTCGCCGAAGCAGCTCGTTTCGGTTGCAGCCGCGCTGATCCCGTTCCTGGAAAACGACGACGCCAACCGCGCCCTCATGGGCTCGAACATGCAGCGTCAGGCCGTGCCACTGGTACGCGCCGAAGCGCCGTTTGTCGGCACGGGCATGGAACCGGTCGTTGCTCGCGACTCCGGTGCCGCTATTGCTGCCCGCCGTGGCGGCGTGGTCGACCAGGTCGATGCGACCCGTATCGTTATCCGCGCGACCGAAGACCTCGATCCGTCGAAGTCGGGTGTCGATATCTATCGTCTGCAGAAGTTCCAGCGTTCGAACCAGAACACCTGCGTCAACCAGCGTCCGCTGGTCGCCGTCGGTGACATCCTGAACAAGGGCGACATCATTGCCGACGGTCCGTCTACGGACCTGGGCGACTTGGCGCTCGGCCGCAACGCGCTCGTCGCGTTCATGCCCTGGAACGGCTACAACTACGAAGACTCGATCCTGCTCTCCGAACGCATCGTGTCGGACGACGTGTTCACCTCCATCCACATCGAAGAATTCGAAGTGATGGCGCGTGACACCAAGCTTGGTCCGGAAGAAATCACGCGCGACATTCCGAACGTTTCGGAAGAAGCGCTGAAGAATCTCGACGAAGCCGGCATCGTTTACATCGGCGCCGAAGTCCAGCCGGGCGACATCCTCGTCGGCAAGATCACCCCGAAGGGCGAAAGCCCGATGACGCCGGAAGAAAAGCTTCTGCGCGCCATCTTCGGTGAAAAGGCCTCCGACGTTCGCGACACTTCCATGCGCATGCCTCCGGGCACGTTCGGCACGGTCGTGGAAGTCCGAGTCTTCAACCGTCACGGTGTGGAGAAGGACGAACGCGCCATGGCGATCGAGCGTGAGGAAATCGAGCGCCTCGCCAAGGACCGCGACGACGAACAGGCAATCCTCGACCGCAACGTCTATGGCCGTCTGACGGACATGCTGCGCGGCCAGATGTCGGTTGCCGGTCCGAAGGGCTTCAAGAAGGGTATCGAGCTCACCAACGCCGTCATCTCCGAATATCCCCGCTCGCAGTGGTGGATGTTCGCAGTCGAGGACGAAAAGGTGCAGGGCGAAATCGAAGCGCTCCGCGGCCAGTACGACGAATCCAAGTCGCGCCTTGAACAGCGCTTCATGGACAAGGTCGAGAAGGTCCAGCGCGGCGACGAAATGCCTCCGGGCGTCATGAAGATGGTCAAGGTCTTCGTCGCTGTGAAGCGCAAGATCCAGCCGGGCGACAAGATGGCCGGCCGTCACGGCAACAAGGGCGTCGTATCGCGCATCGTGCCGGTCGAGGACATGCCGTTCCTCGAAGACGGTACCCATGTCGATATCGTCCTGAACCCGCTCGGCGTGCCTTCGCGCATGAACGTCGGCCAGATTCTTGAGACGCATCTTGCATGGGCTTGCGCCGGTATGGGCAAGCGCATCGGTCAGATGCTCGAAGAGTACAAGAAGTCGAGCGACATTACGGACCTCAAGCGCGAGCTGAGAGACGTCTACGAGAGCATGGCGAATGACGAAGTCGCAAACTTCGACGACGAGTCTCTCGTCCGTCTCGCCGAGCAGTCGAAGCGCGGTGTTTCGATCGCGACGCCGGTCTTTGACGGCGCTCACGAACCGGATGTGGCTTCCATGCTGAAGAAGGCTGGTCTCGATCCGTCGGGTCAGTCGGTCCTGTACGATGGCCGTACCGGTGAAGCCTTCGACCGTAAGGTCACCGTCGGCTACATGTACATGATCAAGCTGAACCACCTCGTGGACGACAAGATCCACGCCCGTTCGATTGGTCCGTACTCGCTCGTTACTCAGCAGCCGCTGGGCGGCAAGGCGCAGTTCGGCGGCCAGCGCTTCGGGGAAATGGAGGTCTGGGCACTGGAAGCTTACGGCGCCGCCTACACGCTGCAGGAAATGCTGACCGTGAAGTCGGACGACGTGGCGGGTCGTACAAAGGTCTACGAGGCGATCGTCCGTGGTGACGACACGTTCGAGGCCGGCATTCCGGAGAGCTTCAACGTTCTCGTCAAGGAAATGCGCTCGCTGGGTCTCTCGGTCGAACTCGAAAACTCGAAGATCGAGGCGGGCGAGGGCGGCCAGCAACTGCCTGACGCTGCAGAATAATCCAGGAAAAGGCGCGCGCCCGACAATGGCGCGCGCCGCTCCCGCCGCCGGCTTGCCGGCCGTGTCGGGGAACTTTCGCCGCATTTCGCGGCTATGACCGTTTTAGAGCATCGGACTGTCCGCCCGGGAATCTGGACTGTACCGATCGCAAGCCAAGGGCTTCCGCCCCTAAAGGAGATAGGCATGAACCAAGAGGTCATGAATCTTTTCAATCCGCAGGTGCCTGCGCAGCACTTTGACTCGATCCGCATCTCGATCGCGTCCCCGGAGAAGATTCTCTCCTGGTCCTACGGTGAAATCAAAAAGCCGGAGACCATCAACTACCGCACGTTCAAGCCTGAACGCGACGGCCTCTTCTGCGCGCGCATCTTCGGGCCGATCAAGGACTACGAGTGCCTTTGCGGCAAGTACAAGCGCATGAAGTATAAGGGCATCATCTGCGAAAAGTGCGGTGTCGAAGTGACGCTGTCCCGCGTTCGCCGTGAGCGCATGGGCCATATCGAGCTCGCCGCTCCCGTTGCCCATATCTGGTTCCTGAAGTCGCTGCCGTCCCGCATCGCCACCCTTCTCGACATGACGCTGAAGGATGTCGAGCGTGTTCTCTATTTCGAGAACTACATCGTGACCGAGCCGGGCCTGACCGCGCTGAAGGAAAACCAGCTTCTTTCCGAAGAAGAATACATGATCGCCGTCGACGAATACGGCGAAGATCAGTTCACGGCGATGATCGGCGCCGAGGCCATCTATGAGATGCTTGCATCCATGAACCTCGAGAAGATCGCCGGCGACCTGCGTTCGGAGCTTGCCGACACCACGTCGGATCTCAAGCAGAAGAAGCTGATGAAGCGTCTGAAGATCGTCGAGAACTTCATCGAATCGGGCAACCGCCCGGAATGGATGATCATGAAGGTCGTTCCGGTCATCCCGCCGGACCTGCGTCCGCTGGTGCCGCTGGACGGCGGCCGTTTCGCGACGTCCGATCTGAACGATCTCTATCGCCGCGTCATCAACCGTAACAACCGTCTGAAGCGCCTGATTGAACTGCGCGCTCCCGGCATCATCATCCGCAACGAAAAGCGCATGCTGCAGGAATCTGTCGATGCGCTGTTCGACAACGGTCGTCGTGGCCGCGTCATCACCGGCGCCAACAAGCGTCCGCTGAAGTCGCTGTCCGACATGCTGAAGGGCAAGCAGGGCCGCTTCCGCCAGAACCTGCTCGGCAAGCGCGTCGACTATTCCGGCCGTTCGGTCATCGTGACCGGTCCGGAACTGAAGCTGCACCAGTGCGGCCTGCCGAAGAAGATGGCGCTCGAACTGTTCAAGCCGTTCATCTATGCCCGCCTCGACGCCAAGGGTTACTCCTCGACCGTCAAGCAGGCCAAGAAGCTCGTTGAAAAGGAAAAGCCTGAGGTCTGGGATATCCTCGACGAGGTCATCCGCGAACATCCGGTTCTCCTGAACCGCGCACCGACGCTGCACCGCTTGGGCATCCAGGCCTTCGAACCGATCCTGGTCGAAGGCAAGGCGATCCAGCTGCACCCGCTCGTCTGCACGGCCTTCAACGCCGACTTCGACGGCGACCAGATGGCCGTTCACGTGCCGCTGTCGCTCGAAGCCCAGCTTGAAGCCCGCGTGCTGATGATGTCGACGAACAACATCCTGCACCCGGCCAACGGCGCGCCGATCATCGTTCCTTCGCAGGACATGGTTCTCGGCCTCTACTACCTCTCGATCATGAACCAGAAGGAGCCGGGCGAAGGCATGGTTTTCTCCGACATGGGCGAACTGCACCATGCGCTGGAAAACAAGGTCGTCACCCTGCATGCCAAGATCCGCGGTCGCTTCAAGACCGTGGATGCCGAAGGCAAGCCGGTTTCCAAGATCTATGAAACGACCCCCGGCCGCATGATCATCGGCGAACTGCTGCCGAAGAACGTCAACGTGCCCTTCGACATCTGCAATCAGGAAATGACCAAGAAGAACATCTCCAAGATGATCGACACGGTCTACCGTCACTGCGGCCAGAAGGACACGGTCATTTTCTGCGACCGCATCATGCAGCTCGGCTTCACCCATGCCTGCCGCGCCGGCATTTCGTTCGGCAAGGACGACATGATCATTCCGGAAACCAAGGCAAAGATCGTCGGTGACACCGAAACCCTGGTGAAGGAATACGAGCAGCAGTACAACGACGGCTTGATCACCCAGGGCGAGAAGTACAACAAGGTCGTCGACGCCTGGGGTAAGGCCACCGAGAAGGTCGCTGAAGACATGATGGCCCGCATCAAGGCCGTCGAATTCGACCCGGAAACCGGTCGCCAGAAGCAGATGAACGCCATCTACATGATGTCGCACTCGGGTGCCCGCGGTTCTCCGAACCAGATGCGCCAGCTGGGCGGCATGCGCGGCCTGATGGCCAAGCCGTCGGGCGAGATCATCGAAACGCCGATCATCTCGAACTTCAAGGAAGGCCTGACCGTTAACGAGTACTTCAACTCGACCCACGGTGCCCGTAAGGGTCTCGCAGATACCGCCTTGAAGACCGCGAACTCCGGTTACCTGACCCGCCGTCTCGTCGACGTGGCGCAGGACTGCATCGTCAACATGGTCGATTGCGGCACCGAAGCCGGTCTCACCATGACGGCGATCGTTGACGCCGGCCAGGTCGTGGCTTCGATCGGTGCCCGCGTTCTCGGCCGTACCGCACTTGACGATATCGATCATCCGGTCACGGGTGCCCGTATCGTCGATGCCGGCAAGATGATCCTCGAGCCGGATGTCATCGAGATCGAAAAGGCTGGTATTCAGTCGATCCGAATCCGTTCGGCACTGACCTGCGAAGTCCAGACGGGCGTCTGCTCGGTCTGCTACGGCCGAGATCTGGCCCGTGGTACTCCGGTCAACATGGGCGAAGCCGTCGGCGTCATCGCGGCTCAGTCGATCGGCGAGCCGGGCACTCAGCTCACCATGCGTACCTTCCACCTGGGCGGTACGGCAAACGTGGTCGACCAGTCGTTCCTGGAAGCGTCGTACGAAGGCACGATCCAGATCAAGAACCGCAACATGTTGCGGAACTCCGAAGGCGTTCTCGTCGCGATGGGCCGCAACATGGCGGTCACCATTCTCGACGAGCGCGGCGTCGAGCGTTCCTCGCAGCGCGTCGCTTACGGTTCGAAGCTGTTCGTGGATGACGGCGACAAGGTTCGTCGCGGTCAGCGTCTGGCGGAGTGGGACCCCTATACACGCCCGATGATGACGGAAGTGGAAGGTACGGTTCAGTTCGAAGACGTGATCGACTCGATCTCGGTTTCGGAATCCACCGACGAATCCACCGGCATCACCAAGCGCCAGGTCATCGACTGGCGTTCGACGCCGCGCGGTACGGACCTGAAGCCTGCGATCGTCATCAAGGACGCGTCCGGCAACATCATGAAGCTGGCCCGCGGTGGCGAAGCCCGCTTCAACCTATCGGTCGACGCCATTCTGTCGGTCGAGCCGGGCGCCAAGGTCTCCCAGGGCGACGTTCTTGCCCGTGTGCCGATGGAAAGCGCCAAGACCAAGGACATCACCGGTGGTCTGCCGCGCGTCGCCGAGCTCTTCGAAGCCCGTCGTCCGAAGGATCACGCCATCATCGCTGAGATCGATGGTACGATCCGTCTCGGCCGCGACTACAAGAACAAGCGTCGCGTCATGATCGAGCCGGCGGAAGACGGTGTCGAACCGGTCGAATACCTGATTCCGAAGGGCAAGCCCTTCCACCTTCAGGAAGGCGACTACATCGAGAAGGGCGACTACATCCTCGACGGCAATCCCGCGCCGCACGACATCCTGGCCATCAAGGGCGTGGAGGCTCTGGCTTCCTACCTCGTCAATGAAATCCAGGAAGTCTACCGACTGCAGGGCGTTGTGATCAACGACAAGCACATCGAGGTGATCGTCCGCCAGATGCTGCAGAAGGTCGAGATCACCGATGCCGGCGACAGCCAGTACATCGTGGGTGACAATGTCGACCGGATCGAGCTGGAAGATGCCAACGAGCGTCTTGCCGAAGAAGGCAAGAAGCCCGCTTACGGCGAGCCGGTTCTGCTCGGTATCACCAAGGCATCGCTGCAGACGCCGTCCTTCATCTCGGCCGCATCCTTCCAGGAAACCACCAAGGTTCTCACGGAAGCTGCGATCGCCGGCAAGATGGACACGCTGCAGGGTCTCAAGGAGAACGTCATCGTCGGCCGTCTCATCCCGGCCGGTACGGGCGGCACCATGACCCAGATCCGCCGTATCGCCACTTCGCGCGACGACCTCATTATCGAGGAGCGCAAGAAGGGCACCGGCGCATCGGCTGCAACGCCGATGCTGCAGGACTTGGCGGGCGAGAACGCCCCGGCTGCGGAATAACGACAGGGTAGGGCGCTTGTTTCGCGCTCTCACTCTCAACAAAGCGAATAAAAAACGCCCGGAGGACATCCGGGCGTTTTTGTTGGGCTCTCCGCCTGCCGCGAGTAGATCTGCAAACGTTCGCTATGGCCGTTTGGCCGTCTTAGTCGAATCGTATGATCGCCACTTCGCCCTCGAGTGCCCCCTGGTAGGCTGAAGCATGCGGTTCGTCGGTGGGTTCGTCGGTGAGAACGCCGATCTGATCGAGATCCGCTTCGAGGAAGCCTTCTTCCGAGAGGGCATTGAGTGCTTCGCGGACAGCCGAATCGTCGTCTGGTGCGCGAAGCATGATGTGAAGCTCGACGCCTTCGCCGCCCTTCACTTCGTAGCCCTTGCCGATGATGATGAACACCATAGGTGCATCGAGCCGGTTGTCATTGTCGGGCGTGCTGATCATCGTCGTCTCCGCGGCTTGATTCCCAATTACGTCCAAGACAGAAGCCGGACGGAAAGTTCCCCCTCTGTTTAGTCGATTGCCGGCGATTCCCAAATATTAATGCGCAGGGCCACAAAAAATTGTAAAACAGGGCAACTTGCGTCCGGTTGAAGGCTGGAACCCCGGGTTTCAGGCATTATTTTCGGTGCGGCCCTTGACGGGCAGGGGGGAAAACAGTAAACGCCCCGCATCGGAAGCGATGTGAGGCTTGTCCGTCCGGGATGACTCGTTCCGGAGTTTGGCCTCAAACACGGTTCCATACGCACGTTGAAGACACGAATGCTGCACGCATGACGCATGAGGAATGCGTCCTCTGCCTTCTGTGGTCCATCCGGAAAAGCGGATCGGGCCACGTTTTGCGCATGAGGAGATGTGTGTGTCGTCGCCGGAAACGGCATCAGAATGGCCCGCAAGGGCTTGGAAGAAGATTTTGCAAGGGATGGTTATATGCCTACCGTAAACCAGCTGATCCGCAAGCCGCGTCAGGCACAGGTAAAGCGCAACAAGGTTCCTGCTCTGCAGGAAAACCCGCAGAAGCGCGGCGTTTGCACCCGCGTTTATACGACGACCCCGAAGAAGCCGAACTCGGCTCTGCGTAAGGTCGCCAAGATCCGCCTGACCAACGGCTTCGAAGTCATCGGCTACATCCCGGGTGAAGGTCACAACCTTCAGGAACACTCGGTTGTGATGATCCGTGGCGGCCGCGTAAAGGACTTGCCGGGCGTTCGTTATCACATCATCCGCGGCGTTCTCGACACCCAGGGCGTCAAGAACCGCAAGCAGCGCCGTTCGAAGTACGGTGCAAAGCGTCCGAAGTAATCCTTCGGATTTCATCCTATCCGGCGCTGCGCGAGGTTCTCCGCGTGATAAAGTGCCAGCAACATTTTAAGAGACGAGAAGAAGTATGTCCCGACGCCATCGTGCAGAAAAGCGTGAGATCAACCCGGACCCGAAGTTCGGTGATCTCGTCGTCACGAAGTTCATGAATGCGATCATGCTCCACGGCAAGAAGTCCGTGGCTGAAAACATTGTCTATGGCGCGTTCGACGCCGTGCAGGGCAAGTCCAAGGCCGACCCGCTGGGTATCTTCCATCAGGCGCTCGACAACGTCGCGCCGCATGTCGAAGTTCGCTCGCGCCGTGTTGGTGGTGCAACCTACCAGGTTCCGGTCGACGTTCGTCCGGAGCGCCGTCAGGCTCTCGCGATCCGCTGGGTGATCGCTGCTGCTCGCAAGCGTAACGAAACGACCATGGTCGATCGTCTTTCCGGTGAACTTATGGATGCCGCAAACAATCGCGGCAGCGCCGTCAAGAAGCGTGAAGACACGCACAAGATGGCCGACGCAAACCGCGCGTTCTCGCATTACCGTTGGTAATCTTCACCCGATCGAATTTCGAAAGGCAGTCCTATGGCTCGCGAATATAAAATCGAAGACTACCGCAATTTCGGTATCATGGCGCACATCGACGCCGGCAAGACGACGACCACCGAGCGTATCCTTTATTACACCGGCAAGTCGCACAAGATCGGTGAAGTTCACGATGGCGCAGCCACCATGGACTGGATGGAGCAGGAGCAGGAACGCGGCATCACCATCACGTCCGCTGCCACCACGACCTTCTGGAAGGGCCGTGACGGCAAGATGCGCCGCTTCAACATCATCGACACCCCCGGCCACGTCGACTTCACGATCGAAGTCGAGCGTTCGCTGCGCGTGCTCGACGGTGCGGTCGCTCTCCTCGACGCCAACGCAGGTGTCGAGCCGCAGACGGAAACTGTCTGGCGCCAGGCCGACAAGTACAACGTCCCGCGGATGATCTTCTGCAACAAGATGGACAAGACCGGCGCAGACTTCTACCGCTCCGTCGAGATGATCAAGACCCGCCTCGGTGCGACTGCTGTCGTCTGCCAGCTGCCGATCGGCGCTGAAACCGAATTCAAGGGCGTTGTCGACCTCATCGAGATGAACGCTCTCGTCTGGCGTGATGAATCGCTCGGCGCCCAGTGGGACGTCGTCGAGATTCCGGAAGATCTGAAGGCACGCGCCGAAGAATTCCGCGAAAAGATGATCGAAACCGTCGTCGAAATCGACGAGCAGGCCATGGAAGACTATCTGAACGGCATCATGCCGGACAACGATAAGATCCGTGCGCTCATCCGTCGCGGCACGATCGACGTCAAGTTCTTCCCGATGTTCTGCGGCTCCGCCTTCAAGAACAAGGGCGTTCAGCCGCTCCTCGACGCCGTTGTCGAATTCCTGCCGTCCCCGGCAGACATTCCGGCGATCAAGGGCATCGACGTCAAGACCGAAGCCGAAATCGACCGCCATGCCGACGACAACGAGCCTCTTTCGATGCTCGCGTTCAAGATCATGAACGACCCCTTCGTCGGTTCGCTCACCTTCTGCCGTATCTACTCGGGCAAGCTCGAAAAGGGCTCGTCGCTGATGAACACGGTCAAGGAAAAGCGCGAGCGCGTCGGCCGTATGCTGCAGATGCACTCGAACTCCCGCGAAGACATCGAAGAAGCTTTCGCCGGCGACATCGTTGCTCTCGCAGGCCTCAAGGAAACCACCACGGGCGATACGCTTTGCGATCCGCTGAAGCCGGTTATCCTGGAGCGTATGGAATTCCCCGAGCCGGTCATTCAGATCGCCATCGAGCCGAAGTCCAAGGGCGACCAGGAAAAGATGGGCCTCGCGCTCAACCGTCTGGCTGCCGAGGATCCGTCCTTCCGCGTCAAGACCGACGAAGAGTCCGGCCAGACCATCATCGCCGGCATGGGCGAACTTCACCTCGACATTCTCGTCGACCGTATGCGTCGCGAGTTCAAGGTGGAAGCGACTGTTGGTGCTCCGCAGGTTGCTTATCGTGAAACCATCACGAAGAAGCACGAAGAGGACTACACCCACAAGAAGCAGTCCGGTGGTACCGGTCAGTTCGCCCGCGTCAAGCTGGTGTTCGAACCGAACCCGGACGGCGACGATTTCGTCTTCGAATCCAAGATCGTCGGCGGTGCTGTTCCGAAGGAATACATCCCGGGCGTTCAGAAGGGTATCGAAAGCGTCCTGTCGTCTGGTCCGCTGGCAGGCTTCCCGATGCTGGGCGTCAAGGCGACCCTCATCGACGGCGCCTTCCACGATGTCGACTCCTCGGTTCTCGCGTTCGAAATCGCTTCCCGCGCCTGCTTCCGTGAAGCAGCCAAGAAGGCCGGCGCTCAGCTCCTCGAGCCGATGATGAAGGTCGAAGTCGTAACGCCGGAAGATTACGTCGGTGACGTGATCGGTGACCTGAACTCCCGCCGTGGCCAGATCCAGGGCCAGGAATCGCGCGGCATTGCCGTTGTGATCAACGCCCACGTGCCGCTGGCGAACATGTTCAAGTACGTCGACAACCTGCGCTCCATGAGCCAAGGCCGCGCCCAGTACTCGATGACCTTCGATCACTATGCGCCGGTCCCGACGAACGTCGCGAATGAAATTCAGGCCAAGTACTCCGGTCAGAAGTGACCGGAGTAATCCGCCCTATCAAATGAGAGAATAACCCCTGACGGGGACAAGAACGGAGAGCCGGAAATGGCAAAGAGCAAGTTTGAGCGCAACAAGCCTCACGTCAACATTGGCACGATCGGTCACGTTGACCATGGCAAGACGTCGCTGACGGCCGCGA
>NZ_SOEM01000040.1:0-19927 GCF_004368875.1 Neorhizobium sp. R1-B | reverse complement strand
TTCCGCAGTTGCGCTTCACTTCGCTCGCCATGACCAGCTTACGGTGGGACTTCCACCCACAAGAATGCGCCCATGCTGGGCGCACAACAAAAGGCCGGCAAAGCCGGCCTTCCGAACATTGGTCGCGATCTCTACGATCAAGCCGACTGAAGACGGTCGGCCGAAACCTTGCCCGAACGCTTGTCCGTGACGAGTTCGTAGGAGAGCTTCTGGCCATCCTTGAGTTGGCCGAGGCCGGCGCGCTCGACAGCCGAAATGTGAACGAAAACGTCCTGTGCGCCGTCATCCGGCTGAATGAAGCCATAGCCCTTGGTTGCGTTGAACCACTTTACAGTACCGGTCGCCATAACGATGCCTTTCCCTTGCAAATGACCGACTATTCCGCGCTCTGCGCTTGGAACGGTGAAGTTTCGTATTTGAAGAAAGATCGTCGCAGACGCCGGAGGCGCTTAGTGCTGGCTATCAAACAAATATCGATGGCTCACCATCTAGGGTCTTACCGCAAAAAGGTCAAGATCGGGAAATTCAGGGAGGGCGCGAGAGCCGCAGGGACGCTCATCGCTGAAAGCAGAAAACCCGGCGCGGGAGGAGGTGCGCCGGGTTTCTGAAACTGACCAACAACTGGGAGGAGGAGGTGTCGTTGGTCCCATCGGGGGCGCTGGGAGGAGGAGTGCGCCCGTCGATGATTGTGTTATACAGGATCAGAGCTTAAAAAACAGCCAGGATTTTGCACCGCAGCATTGCAAAATTCGCATACCTGTCTCTGCCGCTTGCGATCCCGTTTCCATTGCGCCATTTTCCGGGTCATGAGTCTCGAATCCGTCCGCGCCTTCTTCGCCGCCCACGCTCCCGATCTCGACGTGATCGTCACGGAAGACAGTTCGGCGACCGTGGCACTTGCTGCGGCCGCCCATGACGTGGCGCCCGATCAGATCGCCAAGACGATCTGCGTCCGCGCCGGCGACATGACGGCGCTGGTCGTCATGTCCGGCACGAGCCGGCTCGACAACCGCAAGTTCCGGGATCGCTTCGGCGCCAAGCCTCGGATGCTCGACGCAGAGGAAGTGACCGCACTCACCGGCCATCCGGTCGGCGGCGTCTGCGCCTTCGGGCTGGCCTCAGCGATCCCTGTCTATTGTGACCTGTCGCTCAGGAGGCATGCGGAAGTCCTGCCGGCCGCCGGGGCCATCAATGCTGCGGTCCGCATCGCGCCGGAGCGCATGGCAGAGCTGACCGGAGGAACCTGGGTCGACATCAGTCAAGATCCCGCAGGCGGAGATACCTCCACCTAAAGCGTGTTGCCCTGCTCCTAGAAGCGGTCGCCTAGGTAGCGGCGATACCAGGCCTGCTTGCTCTCGGCCGACGCCGTCGCGACGACGTAACCTATCGCAAAGCCGATTGCGCCGATCAGGGTAAAAAGTGTGGTCGTGGCTGCGGGGTGTTCGCGGATCGTCCCGGCCACCGAGGAGGCTTCGCTCTGGACATAGCTGGCGGCATCGCTGGCTCGGCCGGTGATCTTTTCATAGGCCGTGCCGGTTTTCTCGGCGAGCAGCTGGCGCAGATTGGCAATCTCCGAACGCAAGGTCGCGATTTCGTTGCCGACGTTGTCACCGGACTCGTGATCGAAAGACGGCGCGTCCGTCTTCAAGGGCGTTTTCAGATTTCTGATTGGCTCTGCCATACCGGCCTCCTTGTTGCTGATCGAGAAATCGGTCAACTGACAAGGGCGGGATAGGTTCCTTGTTTCCGCCGGGATGCTAGAGACTTTTCGCCAGGTTCTCGGCGAGCGTTGCCAGCTGGTCCTTATCGTCGGAACCCTTTTGCAGGGAATTCACCAGGATGAGGGCCAGTGCCTCTGCGTCAGGGCTATCCTTGTCGATCTGATGTTCCGCGCAAGTTTCGTCAAAGACCTGCTGCAACAGGCTCAGCTGCTGCGGATGGACCGGATTGCGAACCATCTGTCTAGGCATATAACCCTCCCGATCAAACTGGGGCACGACCGGCGATAATCTCCCCGCTCTTGCAATAGTGGCGTCGATATTGATCGCCGGCTTCTATTGCAGCAGTCTTGCGCCAGCCATGCCGACGCCGGAAGAGATAACGTTTTCCGACCAAAGGTTATTAACCGTGAGCCTTTTCTAATGGATTGGCAACAACAAGATAAAACGGGTGCAATATTGGGGTGGACCCGTAAGGGGTTCTACCTATGCGAGCCTGCCCTGAGACCGGGCAGGCTCGATTCATATCGCAGGGTCAAGCCATGCCGGCAGGATCGCCGATGGGTAAAAGAGCCGGATCAAGCGTGGGATCCTGAGGGTTTTTGGTATCTCCCGGATCTTGAGCCGGAGTAAGAGGGGGCTTTTCCTGGGTCCTGTCAGGAATGCCGTCCGTCGGCGTCGGTCCTCGCGGCGTTTCCGAAGTTGGCGTCGGTATCGGGTCTCGGTTGGGCATAACGATCTCCTTTCTGTTCAAGGAGTCGAACGGCCCAAATCAATGCCGGTTCCGCCCTCTGTAGACGATAGCCCTATCGCCACCGGTCCCACCCGGAGGGAGCCCGCGCAGAAGACGACAGGCCGACCATGTAACCCACGGCAAAGGCAAGAAGACCGACGGCTGCAATCGCAGAGCCCGTAGCAGCGGGATGATCGACCGCATGGGCCGCCACCATTCCCGCTTCATCCCTCACGCGAGCAACTGCGGTTCTCGCTTTGGCAGCGGCGCCTGTTTCCTGGGTGATATCGCCTGTAAAGCCGATGTCCAACGATTTCCTGGCCATTATGGTCTCCTTTGCGGAGATAACCCAAGGCGGGAAAAGAGGTTCCAAGCCAGCGAAAAACCCGCGCCTGCGAAAGCCGACGCGGGCTTGCCGACTACTCGGTGACTTCGGTCTGTTCTTCCGTCTGCTGACGCTTCAGGACGACCATTTGTTCACGGGCTTTGTCGGCGGCAGAAGCTGCAATGCTCGCCGTGGTGACCTCCTTGTCGACCTCGGCAGACGCCGTGACCTTGTGGCCGGCGCATTCCGCAAGGGCTGCGGTCGACGAAAGGCCCAGTACGGCTGCGACGACGAGAAATGTCTTCATGTCATTCTCCTTCGTTGTGGTTGCGGCTTTAATCTACCCAAGGACATAATGAACTCGAAATCACGAATCCGCGTCTCCGGCCGCGGATAGGCGGCAAGATTGGTAAATTTCCGCAACCCAGCCGATTGCCTTGGCCGGTTACATCAATTTCGACAGCGTCTCGCGATTCACAAAAATATCGGTCTTGCCGGCTTCGTAAGCCGGATGACTGAATTCGAACTTTTCCTTCTCGGGCATTTCGAGCGCCTGCTTGACGCTTACCAGCCCGACCGGAACGCGCTGGTCGCCATTACGCACGACCGCCTCGACAATCTTGATCATTTCCTCCCCTCCTCCAAGGTGGAATCCGTCAGAACGCGGAACCCTTCTTGTTGTTCCAGGGAGAATCGGCTTTTTTTGAGAAACAAATCAAGCTGACGAATCGATCTACTGTCCAAGCCAATCCTAATGGAAATCCAGAGGAAGCTGGATGCCCTTGGGAATGTTCGGGCGGCGCTGGTTGGCAATCTGAATTTTCTGAAATGTCTCGCGCCGGCGTTCGGCTTCAGCCTCGCGGATTGCCCTTGAGGCTGCGACGGCGGCCATGGCGCGTTCAATAACCTGTTCTGCTCTGGTCATCGGCAACTCCATATGTTCTCTTTTTGTTCTCACGGATGTGAATAAAAGTCAAGCCCATTCCAGATTCGGGCAGGGTTCCGGCGCCGACAGTCCTGCCTTTACCCCTCCTTAAATCGCCGCATTTAGAGTCCAGCAGTGGCCCGGGCGACGAGACAATTGGGTAAGAGCCTGTTTCCGCAGGCGAAGTGACGGGGGTACGCCAGCTCATTATGGGGTTCAAAGGCAGACCAGACAAACGCGTGGAGCCTTCCTTCGACGGCTCGCGCCAGAACGACGATTTACGCCTCGACGCTGAGGAACGGATCGTCGGCAATGGTCGGACCGCGAAGCGCTCCCCCAAGGCAAGCGGCGAGGAGCGCTCCGAAAATCGGGCCCGATCAGGGCAATCCGAACGTGCCCGCCCCTCCCGCAACAAGCCGTCACGCCGCCGCGGAGAAGGCGGGCTTTTCTCGCCGTTGCGGACTCTTATCTACTGGTGTCTGGTTCTTGGGATATGGGCAGGCATCGGCGTCGGCGGCCTCGTCCTTTATTACGGTGCGCAGATGCCCTCTGCCAGCACCTGGGCCATTCCCGACCGGCCTCCGAACATGAAGATCACGGCCATCGACGGCTCGGTCATCGCCAACCGCGGCTCGACCGGCGGCGAAGCGCTGGCGCTTGAGGAAATGTCGCCTTACCTGCCGCAGGCAGTGATCGCCATCGAAGACCGGCGCTTCTATTATCATTTCGGCGTCGATCCGCTCGGTCTGGCCCGCGCCCTCGTCAACAACCTGACCGGCCGGCCCATCCAGGGCGGCTCGACCATCACGCAGCAGCTTGCCAAGAACCTGTTCCTTTCGCCGGAACGCACCTTCGAGCGGAAGATCCAGGAGGTCCTGCTCTCCTTCTGGCTGGAGCACAAGTTCACCAAGGACCAGATCCTGGCCATGTATCTGAACCGGGTCTTTTTCGGGTCGAACGCCTATGGTGTGGAAGCGGCGTCGCGGCGCTATTTCAACAAATCCGCCCGTGATGCCAATCTCGGCGAAGCCGCGACGCTTGCCGGACTGCTCAAGGCGCCCTCCCGCCTTTCGCCCGCCCGCGATCCCAAAGCCGCTGAGGCCCGAGCTCAGGTCGTGCTCGGCGCCATGCGGGAGGAAGGCTACATTACCGACAGCGACCTGAAGACCGCCATGTCGCAGCCGCCCGCAAACGCCAAGAGCTATTGGTCCGGTGCCCAACATTATGCGGCAGACATGGTCGTCGACGAAGTTAAGGGACTTATCGGAGAACCGAAGACGGATGTCGTCGTGGAGACGACCGTCGACCTGCGTCTCGAGCAAGCGGCCGAGAAGGCCCTGAACGACGTCCTCAAGAAGGAAGGCGGTAAGCTCAATGCCTCGCAGGCGGCCCTCGTGTCCGTCGACGCGACGGGGGCCATCCGCGCGCTCGTCGGCGGCCGCGACTATGCGACGAGCCAGTTCAACCGTGCCGTCAAGGCGAAACGCCAGCCCGGTTCCGCCTTCAAGCCGTTCGTCTATGCAGCGGCCCTGGAAGCCGGCGCGCGGCCGAATTCCGTGCGCAACGATGCGCCGGTAAGGATCGGCAACTGGACACCGGAAAACTATGACGAAAAATACCGCGGCGAGGTGACACTCGCCTCCGCTCTCGCCCAGTCGCTCAACACCGTCGCGGCACAGCTGGTCATGGAAGTCGGGCCGGACAATGTGATCAGCCTCGCTCACCGGCTCGGCATCGAGTCCGAGCTGCAATCCAATGCGTCCATCGCGCTCGGAACCTCGGAAGTGTCGCTGGTCGAACTCACCTCGGCCTACGGCGCCTTCATGAACGGCGGCTACAAGGCGACCCCGCACATCGTCAAGCGAATTCTCGATACAGAGGGCAAGGTGCTTTACGAAGCGGATTATGCCAATCCGCCGCGCGTCCTGAGCGAACCCGTCGCGGCAACCATGAACAGCATGATGAACCGCGTCATCAACGAAGGCACGGGAAAGGCGGCGAGACTCGATGGCTGGCAGGCCGCCGGCAAGTCCGGCACCACCCAGTCGTTCCGTGACGCGCTCTTCGTCGGCTATACCAGCATCATGACGACCGGCATCTGGTTCGGCAACGACGACGGCACCTATATGAAGAAGGTGACCGGCGGCGGGCTGCCCGCCAAAGCCTGGAAGGAATATATGACCGCGGCCATGAAGGGCTATACGCCGACCTCGCTCTTCGGGACCGGGCGCGGTCTCGACCTGCCGCCGCCGGCCGTCCAGCCGGATGCGGAGCCCACGACGATCGGCGACATTATTTCGGGGATTCTACCGGGCGCGGGGCGCCGCGCCCAGGAAGAGCTTCCTCCGGACTATCCGCCGGCTCCGCGTGCTCCGGTACAGGATTCAGCCTATGGCGGACGCGACCGCTACGGCGACGTCGTTCCGCCTGCCGATGTCCCTGTGCGCGATTACCGCGAATATCGCGGCCCTTACGATACGCCTGCCCCCCTTCCTCCCATGGAGGTCGGCCGCGGTCCCGTACCGCCTGGAGAGGTCGGTCCCGCCGCTGCCGCGCGGCAGCCTCGGCAGACCACGCTTTTCGACATCCTCATGGGACAGTAAAGCGATTTCGCAAAGGCACATGGCAAAGTCCTATATTTGCTGGGATACGGGCGACTTCTCGCCTTGCAGTCCGAAAAACCCGTCCTTATATACCCCATGACCGCAGCCGATGCTGCGAAACCATCCCAGTCGAGGAACTGTCAAGGGAATGCCTGAAGGGGGTTCCGACGGTTCGCTTAAAGGAGAGAGAAGAAATGGCAAAAGTAATTGGCATCGACCTCGGCACCACCAATTCCTGCGTCGCCATCATGGACGGCAAGGACGCGAAGGTGATCGAGAACGCTGAAGGCGCGCGTACCACGCCATCCATGGTCGCATTCACCGATGATGGCGAGCGCCTCGTCGGCCAGCCGGCCAAGCGCCAGGCAGTCACCAACCCCACCAATACGCTGTTCGCCGTGAAGCGCCTGATCGGTCGTCGTTACGAAGATCCGACCGTCGAGAAGGACAAGGGCCTCGTTCCCTACGACATCACCAAGGGCGACAACGGCGATGCCTGGGTAAAGGCTCACGGCAAGAACTATTCCCCGGCTCAGATTTCCGCGATGATCCTTCAGAAAATGAAGGAAACCGCTGAGTCCTATCTCGGCGAAAAGGTGGAAAAAGCCGTCATCACCGTTCCGGCCTACTTCAACGACGCCCAGCGCCAGGCCACCAAGGATGCCGGCCGCATCGCCGGTCTCGACGTCTTGCGCATCATTAACGAGCCGACCGCTGCCGCTCTCGCCTATGGCCTCGACAAGAAGGAAGGCAAGACGATTGCCGTCTACGACCTTGGCGGCGGCACCTTCGATATTTCCGTCCTCGAAATCGGCGATGGCGTCTTCGAGGTGAAGTCCACCAACGGCGACACCTTCCTCGGCGGTGAAGACTTCGACATGCGCCTCGTCGAATATCTTGCAGCCGAGTTCAAGAAGGACAACGGCATCGACCTGAAGAACGACAAGCTGGCCCTGCAGCGCCTCAAGGAAGCTGCCGAAAAGGCAAAGATCGAGCTCTCATCCTCGCAGCAGACCGAAATCAACCTGCCGTTCATCACGGCCGACGCGTCCGGTCCGAAGCACCTGACGATGAAGCTGACCCGCGCCAAGTTCGAAAGCCTGGTCGACGATCTCGTTCAGCGCACCGTGGCACCCTGCAAGGCAGCCCTCAAGGATGCCGGCGTTTCGGCGGCCGAAATCGACGAAGTGGTTCTGGTCGGCGGCATGAGCCGCATGCCGAAGGTCCAGGAAGTCGTCAAGCAGCTGTTCGGCAAGGAGCCGCACAAGGGCGTCAACCCGGATGAAGTGGTGGCCATGGGCGCTGCGATCCAGGGCGGCGTCCTGCAGGGCGACGTCAAGGACGTGCTGCTGCTCGACGTGACCCCGCTGTCTCTCGGCATTGAAACGCTCGGTGGCGTCTTCACCCGCCTGATCGACCGCAACACGACGATCCCGACCAAGAAGTCGCAGGTTTTCTCGACTGCCGAGGACAACCAGCAGGCCGTGACGATCCGTGTGTCGCAGGGCGAGCGTGAAATGGCCGCCGACAACAAGCTGCTTGGCCAGTTCGACCTCGTCGGTCTGCCGCCGGCACCGCGCGGCATGCCGCAGATCGAAGTCACCTTCGACATCGACGCCAACGGCATCGTGCAGGTTTCGGCCAAGGACAAGGGCACCGGCAAGGAACAGCAGATCCGCATCCAGGCCTCCGGCGGTCTCTCCGACGCCGAGATCGAGAAGATGGTCAAGGACGCAGAGGCCAATGCCGAAGCCGACAAAAAGCGTCGCGCAGCGGTCGAAGCCAAGAACCAGGCCGAAAGCCTTGTTCACTCGACCGAGAAGTCGCTCACTGAGTATGGCGACAAGGTTTCCGAGACCGACCGCAAGGCGATCGAGGACGCGATCGCTTCTCTGAAGACCGCCGTCGAGGCCGCGGAACCGGATGCCGACGACATCCAGGCGAAGACGCAGACCCTGATGGAAGTCTCCATGAAGCTTGGCCAGGCCATCTATGAGGCCCAGCAGGCGGAAGGCGGCGCCTCCGAAGGCGGCAAGGACGACGATGTCGTCGATGCCGACTACGAGGAAGTCAAGGACGACAAGAAGTCGGCTTGATCGTAACGTTGCCTGATGGCAATGCCTCGACCATAGTTGACAGCGTATCCGGCTGCCCTTGTGCAGCCGGAATCCTTTCCGGAGCCGGTTACCTCCATGGCAAAAGCAGACTTTTACGAAACGCTGGGTGTCGGCAAATCGGCTGACGAGAAGGAGCTGAAAAGCGCCTTCCGTAAGCTCGCCATGAAATATCATCCCGACAAGAATCCCGGCGACGCGGAAGCCGAAAAGAAGTTCAAGGAGCTCAACGAGGCCTACGAGACCTTGAAGGATCCCCAGAAGCGCGCGGCCTATGATCGTTACGGCCATGCCGCCTTCGAACAGGGCGGAATGGGCGGTGGCGGCTTCGGCGGCGGCGGTTTCTCCTCGGCCGGCGGCTTCTCCGACATCTTCGAAGACATCTTCGGCGAAATGATGGGTGGCGGGCGTGCGCGGCGATCGTCCGGCGGTCGCGAACGCGGCGCCGATCTTCGCTACAATATGGAAATCACGCTTGAAGAAGCCTATGCCGGCAAGACGGCGCAGATCCGGGTTCCAACCTCGATCACCTGCGACCTCTGCTCCGGTTCGGGCGCGAAACCCGGCACGCAGCCGAAAACCTGTGCCACCTGCCAAGGCTCCGGCCGCGTGCGGGCGAGCCAGGGCTTCTTCTCCGTCGAACGCACCTGCCCGACCTGCCACGGCCGCGGCCAGACCATCACCGATCCCTGCACCAAGTGCCACGGCCAGGGCCGCGTCACAGAAGAACGCTCGCTGTCGGTCAACATTCCGGCCGGCATCGAGGACGGCACCCGCATACGCCTGCAGGGCGAAGGCGAGGCCGGTGCACGCGGCGGACCTGCGGGAGACCTTTACATCTTCCTCTCGGTTCAGCCGCACCAGTTCTTCCAGCGCGATGGCGCCGACCTTTATTGCGCCGTGCCGATCTCGATGACGACGGCAGCGCTCGGCGGCACTTTCGATGTTGCCACGCTCGACGGAACGAAATCCCGCGTCACCGTGCCGGAAGGCACCCAGCCGGGAAAGCAGTTCCGCCTGAAAGGCAAGGGTATGCCGGTGCTCAGATCATCGCAGACGGGCGACCTCTATATCCAGATCCAGATCGAGACGCCGCAGAAGCTCACCAAGCGGCAGCGCGAACTGCTGCAGGAATTCGAGCAGATTTCCTCCAAGGAGAATAATCCGGAATCGACCGGCTTCTTTGCCCGGATGAAGGAATTCTTCGACAACTGAGCCTCGCGCTCAATATTGGAACTCAGCAACGCCGATCCGGAAGGGTCGGCGTTTTTTTATGCGAGCGACTGGATAGAGGAGGAGGTAAGGATCATCGCGAAAACGACAAGGCAGGCCGCCGCCACGCGACGCACGAGAACCGGCTTGATCTCGAACCTTTCGGTACGCCCGATCACGCTGCCGAACAGGATCCAGCCATTGGCGGCTAGCAGCGCCAGAGCGGCGAACAGCCCAAGCCAGGGCAGAAGCTCCAGGAGGCCGCCGTGCGGCATAATGACGAGCGCGATGATCACCGCCTTGGGGTTCAGCAGTGTCGTGACGAAGACCTGCCCCAGAGAAATCTCGCCCGCATCTCCGGTCGTCCTTTCCGAATTCCACAGCCTGTAGCTCAGGAAGAGAACCCAGATGCCGGCGGCCGCTTTGGCAAAAAGCAAAGCTGCGGGATAGGCGGTGAAGAACGGGGCGGCGACTGTCGAGACCGGAATGATGACGGTGAGATACCCGCCGAGTTCGCCTGCCGTGAGCGGCAAAGCCTTGGCCCAGCCCCGGGAATAGCCGCCAAGCGCTATCAATGTATTCGTCGGCCCGGGCGTGCAGAGGAGCAGCAGGATGGCGAAGGTGAACTGCAGGAGGGTCATGATCTACCTGGTGAACTGGCGTACTTTTGCTCTACCAGCTTTTCCGCCATCTCAATTGACGTTGATCAATCCGGCTGCAACGACCAGCCCGAATGCGTCGTGCTCGGCGGCCCGATCCTCAGTAGTGCGGCGGCCTGGTGATAGGCGGCGCCTCGAGCGACGATTCTTCAAGCGAAAGGAAGCGTTCCGTCAGCCGATCGAGCTTGGCTCTCGTCTGCTCGATGACCTTCCATTGCTCGGCAAGCTGATCGGACAGTTCCTCGATCACCTTGGTCTGATGCGCGGCAAGCTCCTCCAGCCTGACCAGCCTTTCGTCGTCACTCACTCGAAGATCCCTTTGTTGCTTTCCAGGCCCTTACGGCATCGGGCATTCCGTCATGAGCCCCGAGCGGGCGCTCCGGCGCGTCGTCCCACCAGTCGGACCGCATTGTGCGCCGCTCCGGGTTTTTGGGGTAGAAGATGCGATTCTCGTCCTTGTTTGCCTCGCCGATCACCAACAGTTCGGCCTCTTGGTCCGAGTTGTTGATGAAGGTATGGGCAAGGCCCGTACCGGCAGGAAAACCGACCGAATCGCCAGGTTTGAGCCGGTGCACGTCTCCATCCAGCCAGACTTCCGGCGTACCTGCGAGCACATAAACGAACTCTTCTTCGAGGCTTTCGGCATGCGGAAAGGAGGTGCGGCGGCCGGGAAGCACACGCAGATGATGGATGCCGATGCGCGTCAACCCCAGATGCCGCGCCAACGGTGCGCCGATTGCCATAAGCTCGTCGTCGCCCTTGTAGCGCTTGTTGTCGGGTCCTTCGATCTCAGTCCAGTGAACGATGCAGGAAGGGCGTTCCTCTTTTGTCATCGCGCGGTCTCCTCTCGAAACCGCGCGACACTAACCAAGTGTGGGGCTCAGGTCTATCGGTTAAGCCCGCAGCCGCGGCCGGCCAGCCGAATGCTCATGATCGTTCTTAATCTGGAAGCGAGCGATCAGGGAAGCCAGCCGGCCGCTGATGCCGACAAGGTTTTGGGTTGATGCATTCGTCTCTTCCATCAGCGCAGCATTCTGCTGGGTGATCTGATCCATATTGCGCACCGCGGAGTTGATTTCGTCGATGCCGGAAGCCTGCTCCTGAGATGACTGGGCGATGGAATTGATGTGTTCGTCTATCGACTTCACTCTCGAGCCGATCCCCACCAGCGCTTCGCCGGTCTTGTGGACGAGGTCGACACCGCGGTGCACGTCCGAGGAGGACTGGTCGATCAGCTCCTTGATTTCTTTTGCGGCGGCTGCGGATCGCTGTGCAAGCTCACGCACTTCCTGCGCGACGACAGCGAAACCCTTGCCCTGTTCGCCGGCACGGGCAGCCTCCACACCGGCGTTCAGTGCCAGCAGGTTGGTCTGGAATGCAATCTCATCGATCACGCCGATGATCTGGGTCATTTTCTGGGAGGACTGCTCGATCTCTCCCATTGCGGCAACCGCCTGTTCAACCACTTGGCCGGATCGCTCGGTCTCGGTAGCCGATTCCCTCACGATTGCCTGAACCTCGCGAGTGCGCCGCGCCGCCTGGGCTGCGCTTGTGGTGATTTCCTCCAGCGCCGCAGCGGTCTGCTCCAGCGCCGCTGCCTGTTGCTCGGAACGGGTCGCCATATTGTCCGAGGCGTCGGAAATGCCGGCTACCTCGGCCCGCACCTGCTCAACCGAGGAGTTGATCTCCCGCATGGCTGCATCAAGTTCGGATACCGAGGAATTGTAGTTCTGCTTCAAACCGGCAAAGCTTGGGGCCAGTTCCTGCCAAAGCTCCGACGTTAGGTCGCCCTGCGCCAGCTTTTTCAGTGCTGCATCCAATGCTCCGAGAGCCGCGTCCTGCTCCGACTTGGCCTTTGCCCGCTCGGCCTCTGCCCGCTCCCGCTCTTCGTTCAGTGCCTCGAGATAAACGGAGATGCTGTAGTCCATATCGATCAGAGCCGCCTTGACGATAGCGGTCAGGTTCTCGGAGAGAGCCTTGGCCTTTTTCTCCTGGAAAAAACCTTTCATTTCCTCCTTGACCACCGCGCGGAGAAGTCCGTCCAGCACCATGGCGTAGCCGCCGATATACCAGCGCGGCTCGAGCCCGAGGCGCGCATGGACCCGACCGATCGCGGAGACGGCGCCCACATATTCTGCGTCGTACTTGCCGGAGGCGATCACGTCCCAATGGGCGGCCTGACGACTTTTAGCATGCGCGATGTGGCTGTCATTGGAGAAGAATTTTGCGGTGTGGAAATTGGCTTTGACCTTGCCGTAGAAGGCGTCGAGCGCTGCTCCAACCGTTTGCTTGATGAGTGGTTGAAGAGTTGCGAGAGTGCGGCGCTGCTGCTCGCCAAGCCCCGCGAAGTCAAGGCGCTCCATCAAGTCGTTTTTTTGGCGGGATTCAGTCATCATTGCTCCAACAGCGATAATACTCGCTTTAACTGAGAGTGATTTGTTGAATATTAGTGTGCCGGCGCGGTTTAACGCTCTGTTAGCCATAACCCCTCAATTTTTGGCATTCATAAATTAGGATTGCCTGCAGAAACGCATGATTCTCTGGAAGCGGCCGTTGCTGATCGACGGGGGATCTCCGGCAGAAGGGGAATAAAAACCCCCACTTTGTTAGCAACATCAACATCTTAACCTGTCCCGTTTCCCCCTCTTCCGTTTGGTGCCTACAATTGTCCCGCTTCCGTCGCCGGAGTGTTTCGCGAGACGTTCGCGGGCAGGCGGGAGCCGGCGCTTCCATCGGACCCGTAACGTGCGGCGATGGTGGAAGAGGTGAAAGCCATGGAGTGTTGGTCGACAAGACGAACATTCCTATCAAGCCTCCCCCTGGCCGCCGGGCCAGGTTCGGTTGAGCCGTGAAAGTGGTGAGCCTGTCCCGAAAGGACGGGCGTGAACAAGACCACGCAGCGAGGCGAGATGATCACCTGTAGGGGCCTGGAAGCCCCGAGAGAACGCCGAAGGCCACGCGAATGCGGAGCCACACATATAAAATCAAATAAGGTTCCGCATTCGTGTGGGCTCTCCAAAACACGGGCAAAAGCTGTCGCGTGAAGGCGAACGCTTGCCTTCCTTCGCCCGAGCCCTTAGCTCCTGTGCGACGACGAACAAGAATCCGATGGCTCAGAAAACTTTCCTCTCCCGGCTCAAGCTCACCGACTTCCGCAATTACGCGGACGTATCGCTGACCCTTGACGGTAGGCATGTGGTGCTGACGGGCGAGAATGGCGCCGGCAAGACCAATCTTCTGGAAGCGGTCTCCTTTCTCTCTCCGGGACGCGGTTTGCGACGCGCCGTGCTTACCGATGTCAGCCGCGTCGGGGCATCCGGCGGCTTTGCCATCTTCGCGGCGGTCGAGGGCATGGAAGGTGAAGTCGCGATCGGCACCGGCATCGAGACCGCAGATGGCGAGAGCGTGACCCGCAAGGTCCGGATCAACGGGACGCCGGCGAAATCGACGGAGGAGCTTTCCGATCATTTGAGCGTCCTCTGGCTGACGCCTGCAATGGACGGCCTCTTTACCGGTCCTTCTGCCGATCGCAGACGATTTCTCGACCGGCTCGTATTGTCTCTGGACCCCGCGCACGGCCGCCGGGCAAGTGATTTCGAACGCGCCATGCGCAGCCGCAATCGCCTGCTGTCCGAAGGCCGTTTCGATCCTGCCTGGCTTTCAGGAATCGAGACGCAGATGGCGGGTCTGGGCATTGCCATGGCCGCCGCCCGGCAGGAAATGCTGGGCCTTTTGCGAACCCTCTCGGCCGGATCCGGCGAAACTCCATTTCCGACTCCGGTTCTGGCTCTTGAGGGTTTTATGGACGGATCCCCCGATCGCCCTGCGGCCGAACTGGAGGAAGAATATCTGGAGATGCTGCGGATCAACCGCGGACGCGACGCCGCCGCCGGCCGGACGCTGGACGGCCCGCATCGATCCGATCTGCTGGTCAGGCATAGGGAGAAAGACATGGAGGCCGAGCGCTGCTCGACCGGCGAGCAGAAGGCTCTTTTGATCGGCCTCGTGCTGGCGCATGCGCGGCTGACCGCCGACATGACGGGCTATGCGCCGGTCCTGCTTCTCGACGAGATCGCTGCCCATCTCGACGAAGGCCGCCGCGCCGCATTGTTCGACCTGGTTCACGGCCTTGGCGGCCAGGCCTTCATGACCGGTACCGACCGGAGCATGTTTTCGGCTCTCTCCGACCGCGCGCAATTCTTTACGGTCACGCATGGTGCCGTCACATCCTGAGTTACACGGATCGGCCGGCGATGTTATGATATTGCCATGGACAGCTTGACGCCTGAAGAAATCGAACGTTACCGCCGACACATCCTGCTGCCGGAGATTGGCGGCACGGGGCAGCAGAAACTCAAGAGTTCCCGCGTGCTGGTGATCGGAGCCGGGGGCCTTGGCTCGCCCATTCTGGAATATCTCGCCGCGGCGGGGGTCGGTACGCTGGGCATCATCGATGATGATCGCGTCTCACTCTCCAACCTGCAGCGGCAGGTCATTCACGACACCGGCACGGTCGGGGAGATGAAGACCAGAAGTGCCCGGCAGACGCTCGCGCGGCTCAACCCGCATGTCCGGATCGTGGATTTCGAAGAGCGATTTTCGATGGAATGGGCGGCCCGGCACCTGTTGGGCTTCAGCCTGTTGATCGACGGCTCCGACAATTTCGACACCCGTTATGCCGCCGCCGACGCCGCCGAGTTGGAAAAGACCCCTCTTGTCACCGGTGCGGTTGGCCGCTTCGACGGCTCGCTGACGGTGCTCAAGCCTTACGAGGCTGGGCCGGACGGATCGCTTAACCCGACCTATAGGGACCTCTTCCCGGAAAAGCCGCCGGAAGGCCTGATCCCCTCTTGTGCAGAAACGGGCGTGCTTGGAACGCTGACCGGCGTCATCGGCACGCTGATGGCGATGGAAGCGATCAAGCTCATCGCCGGCATAGGCGAGCCGCTGATCGGTCGCCTGATGCTCTACGATGCGCTTTCGGCGCGCTTCGACGTGATCAAATACAAGCGCCGCGCGGCAAGAGCTGCTGCCGAATGATGACGTCTGAAATGATCACGATTGTCCCGATCAGCGAGGACTTCGGCCGGTGGGACGAGCTGCTTGCGCTTATCCTATCCTCCTTTGCCTATATGGATGAGGTCATCGACCCGCCCTCCTCCGCCCACCGGCTGACGTTGGCGTCCTTGGCGCAGAAGGCCCGGGAGGAGATCGGCTTTGCGGCCGTCGAAGACGGAAAGCTCGTCGGCTGCGTCTTTTGCAAGGTCGAGCCGAGTTCGCTTTATGTCGGTAAACTCGCCATTGCGCCCAGCCATCAACGGAAAGGGCTTGGCCGACGGCTGCTGGCCGTCGCAGAGGAAATTGCCAGAAAGAACGGTCTGTCGGCGCTGCGGCTTGAGACCCGGATCGAACTCACCGGCAACCATCTGGCCTTCTCGAAATGGGGTTTCGAAAAGACCGCCGAAAACTCCCATCCCGGCTATGATAGGGTGACTTCCATCGAAATGCGGAAGCGGCTTGCCTGATCAGTTGCGGCCGGGGAGCACCCGGTTCGGTGGCCGGTGCCCGTCAAAGAAGGCACGGATGTTGATGATCACCTTGTCGCCCATGTCGATCCGCCCTTCGAGCGTCGCCGAACCCATATGCGGCAGCAGCACCACCTTGCCCTGGTTGGCGAGCTTGACGAGTTTCGGGTTCACCGCAGGTTCGTTCTGGTAGACGTCGAGACCGGCGCCATAGATCTTGTTGTCGCGCAGCAGCTGGATCATCGCCGCTTCGTCTATGATGTCGCCGCGGGCGGTATTGACGATAATCGCGCTCGGCTGCATCAGCGCCAGCCGGCGGGCCGAGAGCAGGTGAAAGGTCGCCGGCGTCGAGGGGCAGTTGACCGAGACGATATCGACCCGGGCAAGCATCTGGTCGAGGCTGTCCCAATAGGTTGCCTCCAGCTCTTCCTCCGTCGCCGGGTTTACTCGCTTGCGGTTGTGGTAGTGGATCGACAGGCCAAAGGCCTTGGCCCGGCGGGCCACAGCAGTTCCGATCCGGCCCATGCCGACGATGCCGATACGCTTGCCCCAGATCCGCCGCCCCAGCATCCAGGTCGGGCTCCAGCCGCCCCAGTCGCCGGGCTTGTCGGTCAGGATGCGCGAACCCTCCACCAGCCGGCGATTGACCGCAAGGATTAGCGCCATGGTCATGTCGGCGGTATCTTCCGTCAGGACGTTCGGCGTGTTGGTAACGGTGATGCCCTTCTTCGCTGCAGCATCGACGTCGATATGGTCGATACCGTTCGAAAAACTGGCAATCAGCTTCAGCTGCGGACCGGCTTCCTCGATCAGCGCCTCATCGATTCGATCCGTCACCGTCGGCACCAGCACATCGGCAGTCCTCATCGCGGCCACGATCTCATCGCGGGAGCGCGGGGCGTCGTCGGTATTGAGCTCGGCTTCGAATAGCTCGCGCATGCGGGTTTCCACCGCGTCCGGCAGCTTGCGGGTAATATAGACCGTGGGTTTCTTCTTCGCCGTCATGCAGCTCTCTGTCTGGCTCCTTTTAGGAGGTCCTTAACCAAGTCGCGCGATATTCGGGTTCATCCAGGGCGTTTTCTACCAGACCCGTTGGCGAAGACAAACAAAACCTCGCACGGTCTGCGTGGCGCCTCATGGTCCTTCAGCCGGAACCACACCCATGCGTCGCGTCACTCTTCGTTCCTTTACCGTTTTCATCCTCGCTTTCGTCACCTGTCTCTCCGCTTCGGCCATGGCTTACGCCCAAGGCGCGAAGGGGCCGAGCGGGCTGCCGCTGCCGCGTTTCGTCAGCCTGAAGTCCAAAAAGGTGAATATCCGAATCGGTCCAAGCACCGACTACGCCGTCTCCTGGATGTACATGAAGTCCGGCACACCCATGGAAATCATCCAGGAATACGAAAACTGGCGCCGCGTCCGCGATGCCGAGGGAACCGAAGGCTGGGTCAATCAGGCATTGCTATCCGGAGACCGCACGGCAGTCGCAGCCCCCTGGATGCGCGGCAAGGGGAAGGACATCTACGTGAACATGCGCCGGGATCCGCAGAGCAGCGCCGCCATCATCGCCAAGCTGGAACCCGGCGTCTTTCTGAAGGTGGAGGAATGCAACGGCGATTGGTGCCGCGCGGAAGCCAACGGCACCGAAGGCTGGGTTCCCCAGGCTGAGATCTGGGGCGCCTACCCGGGCGAAGCCTTCAAATAAGGCCTTCCTTCCGGGCCGCCTCCAAGAGCGACGCCATCGGCCGGGGGCCGATCTGCTGGATGCAGATTGCGGCCGCGAGGCAGCCTAGCTTGCCGCAGTCTTCGAGCGGGCGGCCCTGGGTGTAACCGAACAGGAACCCGGCCGCGAAGAGATCGCCCGCTCCGGTCGTATCGACCAGTTCCCTGATCGGATAAGCCGAGACCTTCACCCTTTCGTCGCCGCGAACGATGATCGCACCTTCTTCACTAAGCGTCACAGCCGCGAGCTTGCAGTCCCGCGCGATGTTCTCCAGCGCCAGTTCGAAGTCCTCAGTCTCGTAGAGGGAAAGCGCTTCCTGTTTGTTGGCGAAGACGATATCGACAGTGCCGGAACGCATGAGATCAAGGAATTCGGCGCGATAGCGGCCGACACAGAACGGATCGGAGAGCGTCATGGAGACTTCCCTACCGTTCGCGTGCGCAATCCTTGCGGCTTCGCGGATCGCTTCCTTGGCCCGCGGCGGATCCCAAAGATATCCTTCAAAATAGGTCACCTTCGCTTCGGCAACGACATCGGCTTCGACATGTTCAGGCCCGAGGTCGACACAGGCGCCGAGATAAGTGTTCATCGAGCGCTCGCCATCCGGCGTGACGAAGATCATCGAACGAGCCGTCGGCGGATTGGTACCCTCCGGCGTCGTCTGGTAATAGACTCCCTGAGCGCGGATATCGTGCTGGAAGATATGGCCGAGCTGGTCTTCCGCGACCTTGCCGAAATAGGCTGCCTTGCCACCGAACCCTGCAATGCCAGCCGCCGTGTTACCAGCCGACCCGCCCGAAGCCTCGACCGCCGGACCCATCTTCGAATAAAGAAGTTCGGCCCGTTCGGCATCGATCAGGTTCATAGCCCCCTTGATGATCGAGTTCTCGCTCAGGAAACTGTCTTCACAGCGGGCGAGGATATCAACGATGGCATTACCGATGGTCAGCACGTCGAACTTGGGCATCCGGTCTTGGTCCTTCTTGCAGATTTTGCGCGGAAAGCGGTAGTCGGCTTTTCAGGCGATTGGAAGAAGAAACAATCGCAGCCCTTATAAAAACGGGGCTTTGATCTGCGTCATGTCGCTGTCACGATTGAAGGCTATAGAAATAGCCATCCGATTGTGTGGCCGACCACGGATGAACTGGCGGCAGACATTCCGGAGCCTGGACGAGACCAGGAGGGAAAGCGGGGTATTGCCACGCTTTTTTGTTTTTGCCCTGCCGTAACGTCTCGACCAGCAAGGGCTCCTCTGCCGAAACGCATTTGTCGCAGCCTCCCATATGCGCTAGAGCGTAGCAAATCCTCTGCGAAAGCCTTGCTGCCTTGTCCTCCGTCTTTCTGAATGTCGTGCCCGTCTTCATCCTGATCCTGATCGGCTGGGCGACTGCCAAGACCGGCATTTTGAAGCAGGAGACCGGCGACGCGCTCGGCGAATTCGTGTTCAAGATCGCGGTGCCGATGCTGATCTTCCGGACACTTGCGGACGCCCATTTCGAAGGGGTTTCGCCGTTCCGTTTATGGCTTGCCTATTTCCTCGGCGTTGCTGGCACATGGACCGTCGGCCACCTTCTCGCCACGCGGCTTTTCCGCCGCGACGCCAAAGTCGGCGTCGTTACGGGCATGTCCGCCTCGTTTGCCAACAACGTCTTCATCGGCCTGCCGCTGGTCGCCAATATCGTCGGCAAGGACGGGCTGGTGGCGATCTCTATTCTGCTCGCGATCCACCTGCCGCTGATGATGGTGGTCGGCACGATCCTGATGGAAGGGGCAGTCTCGAAAGTCGATGGAGGGGAAAAACGTTCCGTTGCCGAAATTCTCAAACAGGTCGGCTCCAATCTCGCCCGCAACCCGCTTGTGCTGGCGCTGGTGGTCGGGGTGAGCTTCAACTTCCTCGACCTGCATCTGCCGGTCGCGATCGCAATGGTCATCGATCATCTCTCGGCGGCAGCCGCGCCCGTGGCATTGATTTCGATCGGCATGGCGCTGACGCAATATCCGATCCGCGGCGATATCGGGCTTTCGGGAACGGCGGCCATCCTGAAACTGCTCCTGCTGCCGGCCCTCGTCTTCCTGATGAGCTATCTGTTTGCCCTGCCGCACGACTGGGCGGCCGCCCTGGTACTGACCTCCTCCGTGCCGACGGGAATCAATGCCTGGCTGATCGCGCAGCGCTTCCGCTCCGGCCACGGATTAGCAGCCTCGGTCATCAGCATCACCACGGCCTTCGGCGTCATTACCGTCAGCTTCTGGGCTTGGCTGCTGAGCTAAGCATCGTTAAGGAATCGAACTCGCACCGGAATCGGGATAGGGGGGAGCCTATTGGCTCCGCCCCTCCCACACCACCCGGCATGCGGGTCCGCACCGGGCGGTTGGAGCAGTTGAGGTCGTCA
>NZ_SOEM01000039.1:0-20257 GCF_004368875.1 Neorhizobium sp. R1-B | reverse complement strand
TCGTCGCCGTCATGCGAAAGATGATCATCATCCTCAACGCAAGAATGCGGGAACACCACGCTAACGCGATTGACACCTAACACCGTTGCTTTTTTATTGCTCGCTCGGCCTGTCAGGCGGTCGCCGCCTGTCTGGCCGCCATCATCCGCCTTACGATGATGACAAGGAGACCGGCGGTGGCAAGGCAGACGGCCAGGAACATCATCGGCAGGATGTCGCTGCCCGTTGAATCCTTGATCCACGGCACCACGTTCTGCGCGACGAAGCCGCCGAGGTTTCCGACCGAATTAATCGCCGCGATGCCGGCTGCCGCACCTGCACCCTTGAGGAAACGCGACGGAAGGCTCCAGAAGACAGGCTGGCCAGCAAAGATGCCTGCAGCGGCGACGCAAAGGAAGGTAAACTGCAGGACCGGCGAGGTAGCGAGTACCGACATAGCCAGGCAGGTAGCGCCAATAAAGGCAGGACCGACGATGTAAAGCGTCTTACGTTCGCTCCGATCCGCAGCATTCGGCACGAACCAAAGCGCCGACGCAACCACGAGCCAGGGGATGATATTGATGAAACCGTTGGCGGTGTTCGACACACCAAAGCCCTTGACGATGGTCGGCAGCCAATAGCTCAGGCCGTAGGCGGCGAGCGGAAACCCGACATAGCAAAGCGCCATCAGCAGCACCCGGGGATTGACGAGCGCCTTGAACCCGTTGTCTGCATGTTCCTCCATTCCCGAATTTTCGCGCGCGAGCCGGTCATGAAGCCAGCGCTTTTCATCCGCCGAAAGGAATTTGGCCTGTTCGGGGGTATCATCGAGATAGAAAAACGTGACGATGCCGGCAACGACCGCCGGTACGCCGGTTGCCAGAAACACCCATTGCCAGCCGGCGTGGCCGAGCAGGCCGTCAAGGTCGAGCAGCATGCCGCCGATCGGAGCGCCAACTGCATTGGCGAGCGCGCTAAAGATCATGAACAAGCCGACCATGCGGCCGCGATAATCCTTCGGGAACCAGAGCGTCAGCAGAAAGAGAACGCCCGGAAAGAAGCCCGCCTCCGCAACGCCCAGCAGGAAGCGCAGGATGTAGAACATCACCGCGTTCTGGGTATAGGCGAGCGCGATGGTAACGATCCCCCAGGTGATCATGATGCGGGCGAACCACCGGCTGGCGCCGAAGCGGTTGAGAAAGAGATTGCTCGGGACTTCGAAGATAAAATAGCCGATGAAGAAGAGCGAGGCACCGAGACCGTAAGCGTATTCGCTGATGCCGAGCGCATCGACCATCTCCAGCTTCGCGTAGCTGACGTTTTGACGGTCGATATAGGCGATCAGATAGAGGATCCCGAGAAACGGCATCAGTCTCCAGACAATCTTCGAAATGAGCTCTTTTTCCTGAACCAACGGATCTTCTCCAAAAAATTCCGCCCGCGTTGAAGCAGGGTATAAGGTCAGGGGGATGTAGAGGATGCGACCCTGCCGGCAAGTGTCAGATATGGCTGCTTCCGCCGCTTGCTAACGGCGGCCTTTTTATGAGAGGGAATCAGAGCCACACAATCAGGAGTGCCACGATGCTCTTACGCCGTACGCTTATTGCCGGTCTTGCCGTCCTCAGCCTAGCACCCGCAGCGGTCTCAGCCGGCCTGCCGGACCTCAAGGGACGCAAGGTGGTCGTGGTGACGGAAAATGCCTATCCGCCCCTGCAATTCGTGGATCCGAAGAGCGGCCAGGCGATCGGCTGGGAATATGATGCGATGAACGAGATCGCAACGCGCCTGAACTTCAAGATCGAGTACCAGAACACGAGCTGGGACGCGATGATCCAGGCTGTATCCGACGGGCAATACGATATCGGCATGACCGGCATCACCATCAAGAACGACCGCAAGGAGAAGGTCGACTTTTCCGATCCCTACATGCGCTCGCAGCAGCTGATGCTGGTGCGCGGCGACGAAGCGCGTTTTACCGATGCCAAGAGCTTTGCCGCTCTGGAAAAGGGGCTGATCGGCGCGCAACCGGGAACGAGCCCCTTCTACACAGCGGTGTATGAGATACTCGACGGCAACGAGCAAAACCCGCGGATCAAGCTTATGGAGACCTTCGGAGCGACTGTGCAGGCGCTGAAGACGGGTGACGTCGACCTGGTGCTGACGGACAGCACCGCCGGCGAAGGTTATGTGAAAGCTTCCGGCGGGACGCTAAAGATCATCGGCGAGCCGCTTGGCACCGAGGATTTCGGGTTCATCTTCAGGAAGGGATCCGACCTTGTCGCGCCAGTCAATGCGGCCATCGCGGCGCTCAAGGCCGACGGCACGCTCGACGCGCTGAACAAGAAATGGTTCCTCGACTATAAGATGGGCCAATAGGGCATGGCGCCAGCGCGCCGAAAGACCGCAGCGCGTGAGGATTTCCCCTGGTGGTTCGTCGCCTTCGGGGCTCTATGCGTCGGGCTCGCGGTCGTCATCGCCGTCAATGATCTCTATGCCCAGGTGTTCGGCGTCGTTTCCAAAGGAATCGGCATCACCGTCGGCGTGACGCTCGGAGCCTTTGCGCTTGCAACGATGCTGGGGCTCGCGATTGCGCTCGCGGGGCTTTCGAACAGTGTTGTTTTACGACAGGCCGCCCGCTTCTATGTGGAGCTGATCCGCGGCATCCCCATCCTCGTCCTGCTGTTCTATGTCGCGTTTGTCGGCGCGCCTGCCTTCGTTGCACTCTACAACTGGCTGCTGGCACCGCTTATCGGGCGAGGCTTTGCCGACGAACTGCTGGTGCGCGATGTCTCGCTGCTCTGGCGGGCGGTGATAGCGCTGATGATCGGCTATGCGGCCTTCATCGCAGAAATCTTTCGCGCCGGCTTCCAGTCGGTCAACGAAGGACAAATCGAGGCGGCAAAAACGCTGGGCTTCAGCCGCTTCCAGCGCTTTCGGCTGATCGTCTTCCCGCAGGCGATGCGGGTGATCTTCCCGCCGCTTTCCAACGATTTCGTCTCGATGGTGAAGGACTCATCGCTCGTCTCGGTGCTGGGTGTCGCCGATATCACCCAGATGGCGAAAGTGTATGCGGCGGGCTCCTTCCGCTTCTTCGAGACCTATTCGATCGTCACCTATATCTACCTGCTGCTGACGATTGGCCTATCGCTGACGCTGCGAGGCATCGAAAGCCGGCTGCGCAAGCGCACGGAGCGGTGAAGGAAGCCATCCCCGCCCGTCGGCATGGATCAGTAGACCTCCGGTACATACATTTCCGGCGGCACCGGATGGCGGATGTAATGCGCGTTGCGGATGCGGCCGGGAAGCTCGATCGACTCCTTCGGAACCGTGTCGTAGGGAACCTGCGAAAGAAGATGCGCGATCATGTTGAGCCGCGCTCTTTTCTTGTCGACCGCCTGCACCACCCACCACGGCGCCTCCGCGATGTGAGTGCGGTCTAGCATTTCCTCCTTGGCCTTGGTGTATTCTTCCCAGTGAACCCGGCTTTCGAGATCCATTGGCGAGAGCTTCCATTGTTTCAGTGGATCGTGGATACGCATCTTGAAGCGGAATTCCTGCTCCTCGTCGGTGATCGAGAACCAGTATTTGACGAGGATAATGCCGGAGCGAACGAGCATCCGCTCGAATTCCGGCACCGAGCGGAAAAATTCCTCCAGTTCGTCAGGCGTGCAGAATCCCATGACGCGCTCGACGCCGGCGCGGTTGTACCAGGAGCGGTCGAACAGTACCATTTCGCCGGCCGTCGGCAGATGGGGCACATAGCGCTGGAAATACCACTGATGCCGTTCACGCTCTGTGGGTGCCGGAAGCGCCACGACGCGGCAGACACGCGGATTGAGGCGCTGGGTGACGCGCTTGATCGCGCCGCCCTTGCCGGCCGAATCGCGGCCCTCGAACAGCACCACCATCTTCAGCTTCTTGTACTGCACCCAGTCCTGCAGCCGGACGAGTTCGTGCTGCAGCCGAAAGAGTTCGCGGAAATAGATCCTCCGGTCGATCGTCGGCTCCGGAGGCTCCGACATGCCCTCGGCGATCAGGTCGTCCAGCCGGTCCTCTTCCATCTGCATTTCCAGCTCTTCGTCGAAGCTGTCGGCAATCTCGTCCTTGATGCGGCTGAGCTGGTCTTCCATGGGTTCGGACATTTGAGATCCCTCCGTTTCTGGCCTCAGATCAACCACGTTTCCGCGAAGACTTTATGACAGTGATGCGACAGGTTTCCGACGATGCAATTCCGTTGCCGATTTCATCGAAAACTGGTATTGCAGCAGCCATGGGATCGAAATTCGGATGCCTCGCGAACCAGTTTATCGTGCTGCAGGACCACAAGCGCCTGCCGGCACGGTTCTTCGCACGCGTATCCGGCGCTCTGAACAGCCGACTTAGCTGACCGATCCATCGCACCGGCAGCGACAAAGCCGTACTATATCTCCCTGTTTCAAAATACCCGATGGATGGCAGCCATGAGCGCACCCCGTACCCTTTATGACAAGATCTGGGACGACCACGTCGTTTCGCAGGACGAGAATGGCACCTGTCTTCTCTATATAGACCGTCACCTCGTACACGAAGTGACGAGCCCGCAGGCCTTCGAAGGCCTGAGGATCGCCGGCCGCAAGGTTCGCGCCCCGGAAAAGACGCTCGCTGTTGTCGACCACAACGTGCCGACTACCGCCGACCGCCACGAAGGCATCAAGAACGAAGAAAGCCGCATTCAAGTCGAAGCGCTTGCACAGAATGCCAAGGATTTCGGCGTCGAATATTATTCCGAGAAGGACGTCCGCCAGGGCATCGTTCACATTGTCGGGCCTGAACAGGGCTTCACCCTTCCCGGCATGACGATCGTTTGCGGCGACAGCCACACGTCGACGCACGGCGCTTTCGGTGCGCTGGCGCATGGCATCGGCACGTCCGAAGTCGAGCACGTGCTGGCCACTCAGACGCTGGTGCAGAAGAAGGCAAAGAACATGCTGGTACGGGTCGACGGCCAGCTGCCTCCGGGCGTCACCGCCAAGGATATCATCCTCGCCATCATCGGCGAGATCGGCACCGCCGGCGGCACCGGCCACGTCATCGAATTTGCCGGCGAAGCCATCCGCTCGCTCTCCATGGAAGGCCGCATGACCGTCTGCAACATGACGATCGAAGGCGGCGCCCGCGCCGGCCTGATCGCGCCGGACGAAAAGACTTTCGAGTATATCAAGAACAAGCCGCGCGCCCCGAAGGGTAAGGCCTGGGACATGGCGCTCGATTACTGGAAGACGCTGCAGACCGACGAAGGCGCGCATTTCGACAAGGTGGTCGTGCTCGACGCCGCCAACCTGCCGCCGATCGTCTCTTGGGGCTCCTCGCCGGAAGACGTGATCTCGGTTGAGGGTTCCGTTCCGAACCCGGACGATATTCAGGATGAAACCAAGCGCACCTCCAAATGGCGCGCTCTGGACTATATGGGCCTGAAGCCGGGCACCAAGATCACTGACATCGCCGTCGATCGCGTATTCATTGGCTCCTGCACCAACGGCCGCATCGAAGACCTGCGCGCCGCCGCCAAGGTTGTTGAAGGCCGCAAAGTCGCTCCCACCGTATCGGCGATGGTCGTTCCGGGCTCCGGAATCGTCAAGGAACAGGCGGAAGCCGAAGGCCTCGACAAGATCTTCAAGGATGCCGGTTTCGAATGGCGCGAACCGGGCTGCTCGATGTGCCTTGCAATGAACGACGACCGCCTGAAGCCGGGCGAGCGTTGCGCCTCCACTTCGAACCGCAATTTCGAGGGTCGCCAGGGCTACAAGGGCCGCACCCACCTTGTCTCGCCGGCCATGGCTGCCGCCGCCGCCATCGCCGGCCACTTCGTCGACATCCGCGAGTGGAAGTAGTCCGTCCATCCGACGTTAACATGATCAATGCCGCCCTGCCCGGGCGGCATTTTCTTTTATGGCCGGCGAAGAAACGCCGGTATGATCCTTGGCGGAACGACAATATCCGGAGCCCGAGGTGGAATCTGACCCATCAGAAAGCGAACTTGGCAGGGATGCGCGCAGACTGCTTTTGCTGCGGCATGCTAAATCCGCCTGGCCGGACGGGATAGCGGATCACGAAAGACCGCTGGCCGAGAGAGGTCGGAAAGCTGCTCAGCTCATGGGCCGATTTATGGCACAGGAGGGGCTCATTCCCAGTCTGGCTATGGTTTCCGACGCACGGCGAACACGGGAAACCTGGGCTTTAGTCAGAAACGAAATCCTCCGCCCGCTGATCTGTCACGATTGTTCCGCAATTTATGAGGCCTCGGCGACTACAATTCTTGCTGAGTTGAGACGGATCGAGCCGGAGTTTCGCACCGTGCTAATCGTAGGACACAATCCGGGACTGCAGGATCTCGCACTGATGCTGGCGGGCAGCGGCCGGCCCGAGGCTATGAAGGCAATCGCCGACAAATATCCAACCGGTGCTCTCGCCGTCCTCGATTTCGCTCTACCGACCTGGCAAAGTATTTCGCCCGGATCCGGCACCCTGAAGCGGTTCGTTAAGCCGCGCTCACTCAAATAAGTCGTCAAGCAACACCGGAATGATGACCTCCGGCCATTGCCAGCAGGAGGTTCAGAGAACCCGCACGACTGTGCCCTTTCTCATAAAGCGGATAAGGCGCTTCATATCGGCAAGGCCCACGGCGATGCAGCCGGCAGTCGGTTGGTAGCCGGGCTTGATCAAATGAAAGAAGATCGCAGAACCGCGATAGCGGCGCCTCGACGTTATGTTCCAGTCGAGCACCAGACAGATGTCGTACAGCCCGTCGGCGCGCATCATCTCCTCATGGCTGGGGCGGAAGGGCGCTTTAACGAGGCTGTTATAGGCCGGATGGTTCGGCTGATCGCACCACAGCATGTCGCTGCGGATATGCCGCATGGGCAGGGCGGTCGGCGGCAGGCGCACCCTCTCGCCCCGCACGAACCCATAAAGGACGCGCATCGACGTGATCGGCGTTGCGCCGTCACCTTCCCGCTTGAATGCCGTCGTGCCGGAGCGCCCGATTGCGGCCTGAACGGTGACGCCTCCCATGGAAACGATGGCGCGCCTTCGATCCCGCGGCGCGGTTCTGACGGTGATAGTGTTCGGGTTCAAGCACGCTCTTTCGCGAAAACGGTGCATTTCTCTCACAAGGTTTTGCTTTGAATATGATTTCGTTTGAATTCATAGCACCTTGGAACACCACGCGTCGCTATGGACGCGCAAGGGAGGCTCTTACATATTGGGCCCGAGCATCATACTTGCCGAAAATCGATTTCGATTTTGGGGTCGATGCTGTAGGGATTAGATCGAAGATCCCGATCGCCTGCCACTGCCGGAAAGCAGGACGGGCGAGCGGAGAGATGAAAGGCTTGAGAATGGCAGCGCGTACCATACTCCTGGTGGATGACGACGACGATCTGCGCGAGACCCTGGTCGAGCAATTGTCGTTCTACGACGAGTTCTCGATTCTCCAGGAAGCCAACGCCGCCAAGGCGCTGCAAACCGCGAAGACCGCCCAGATCGATCTCCTGATCATGGATGTCGGCCTGCCGGATATGGACGGCCGTGAGGCGGTAAAGCTTCTGCGCAAAAACGGGTTTAAGGCGCCGATCATTATGCTGACCGGCCATGATACGGATTCGGATACGATCCTGGGGCTCGAGGCAGGTGCAAACGACTACGTCACCAAGCCCTTTCGCTTCGCAGTGCTGCTTGCCCGTATCCGCGCGCAGCTGCGTCAGTACGAGCAGAGCGAGGACGCAACCTTCACGGTCGGCCCTTACATCTTCAAGCCGAGCCAGAAGCTGCTCACCACCGACGACGGCAAGAAGATCAGGCTCACGGAAAAGGAAGCGGCCATCATCCGCTATCTCTACCGCGCCGGCCAGAAGGTGGTGACGCGCGACGTGCTCTTGGAAGAAGTCTGGGGCTACAATTCCGGCGTCACGACCCACACGCTGGAAACCCACGTCTATCGTCTACGCCAGAAGATCGAACGCGACCCCTCCAGCGCTGAAATCCTGGTCACCGAAAACGGTGGCTACAAAATCGTACCGTGATTTGAACAATGTCCCTGACCGAAGATATCCGCCTGCTCTCACAGGTCCCGCTCTTCAAGGATATGAATGACGACCAGCTTCGCCTCGTGGCCTTTGGGGCCGAGCGGCGACAGGTGGCTGCAGGTCAGGAGCTGTTCCGAGAAAGATCGCCGGCGGAATCGGCTTTTATCATCGCCCGTGGCCGCTTCGAATTGCTGATGACGGACCGTAACGGCGAACCAAAGGTGGAGGCGACGGTCGGCCCCGGCACGCTGTTGTCGGAACTGGCGCTGATCACCATGGTGGAGCGGAAATTCACCGCCGTGGCAGTCGAGGACGCCGAGGCGATGAAAATCAGCCGTTCGCTGTTTCATCGCCTGCTTGAGGAATATCCCGAGGTCGGCCGGGTGATCGAAAGACGCATCCGGGACAATATTGCGAGCCTCGCCAAGGCGGCGGCGGCGATGAGCCACAGGTTTGTCTGAAATCGACAGGGTTCAGAACTTGAAGGTCGCCGTCACCGGAACGTGGTCGGACGGCTGGTTCCAGCCGCGCGCTTCCTTCAGCACCTCGATGTGATCGAGGAACGGCCCGAGATCCGGAGACGACCATATGTGATCCAGCCGACGCCCCTTGTCCGCGACTCGCCAATCCTTGGAACGATAGCTCCACCACGTATAGAGCTTTTCGCTCTCGGGCACGTGCTGGCGCATCAGGTCCAGCCAGCCTCCGCGCGCCATGACCTCGTTCAACCCCTGGGTTTCGATCGGTGTATGGCTGACGATCCTTAGCATCTGCTTGTGCGACCAGACATCGTGCTCAAGCGGCGCTATATTGAGATCGCCGACGAGGACGGAGGATATGCCGGGCATTGGATCAGCCTTGAGAGCCTTCATCTCCTCTACGAAATCGAGCTTGTGGCCGAACTTCGGGTTCACCGTACGATCGGGCTCGTCGCCACCTGCCGGCACGTAGAAATTATGCAGGCGGACGCGGCGCGAACCGCGCTCGAAGATGGCGGAGATGTGCCTTGCATCACCCACCCCGCAATAGTTCTGCCGATGATCTTCCAGAAGCGGGATCTTCGACACGATTGCGACGCCGTGATAGCCCTTCTGGCCGTGAATGATGACGTGCTGGTAGCCTAAGTCCTTGAAGGGCTGCAGCGGAAATTCCGGCTCCTGGCACTTGATTTCCTGCAGGCAGAGGATATCCGGCTTGTGGCGGACGAGGAACTGCTCGACGATCGGCATGCGCAGCCGTACGGAGTTGATGTTCCAGGTACTGATGGAAAAAGTCATGGCCAAACCTCGTATGTTGCGGCGAGGTTTAGGAAATTTTAATTGCGTTGAGAAGCAAAAAGGCCGTGCGCAGGCCCGGCTCTTCAGACTTTTCGAACTTCGACGCGATCAGCCCTTGCGAACTTCGTCATAGGGGATGGTGAAGACCTTTTCGTCGAGGCTCACCCCGTTCCTGACGTTGTAGATCATCACCGACGTGTCCTTGTTCTGAGCGTCGGTAATGGTCCACTGCCTGAGATCGTAGGTCTTGGAATCAAACATCATTGTGATGGTCGAATCGCCGAAGACGGTCTTGTTGCCAAGCACGATAGTCGTCAGGTCGGACTCCTGCTTGACGTCACGGACCATCTGGTTGCCGAGATCGATGCGGTCGGACAGCAGCAGGCTGAGCGGCGTCTTGGACAGAGGATAGACGTCCCAGGTCTTGAGCTTCATGTTGCCGACCACGACGTTCTTGCCGTCGGCAATCACGCGGATCGGCGATGGATCCTCGAAATTGAACCGCAGCTTACCGGGCCGTTCGATAAAGAACTTGCCGCCGGTCTGCTCCCCGCGCGGACCGAACTGCACGAATTCGCCCATCATGGTTTTGACCGAGGAAAAGTGATCGGCGATCTTCTGAGCCGCAGCCGAGCTCTGCGCGAAGCTCATGTTCGGCAAGGACATCGCAGCCACCAGGCTCGCCAGCCCGAGCGAAAATTGCCTGCGGCCAATCGAATCGAGACGGACGTGTGAAAGGATGGATTTATCGTTCTTCATTCTATTCTCCTTCCCCTGGTTCTCGGTTTAAAACGCGGCGTCTTGATGGCAGTTGCAAGCGATCACAAAAGCCTTACCGTTCGAGGATATCGCCCTCGGTCGGCACCAGGATCTCGCGCTTGCCGGCATGATTGGCCGGTCCGATCAGCCCCTCCTGCTCCATTCGCTCGATGAGCGATGCCGCACGGTTATAGCCAATGCCGAGACGCCGCTGGATATAGGATGTGGACGCCTTGCCATCACGCAAGACGATCGCCACTGCCTGATCGTATGGATCGTCTGAATCGCTTAGGTTGCCGGTGCCTGCCGGACCACCGCCTGTGCCGGCTTCATCCTCGTCGTCATCAGCCGTAATCGCATCGAGATATTGGGGCGCCCCTTGCGTTTTCAGGTAGGCGACGATGTCTTCGACTTCCGTGTCCGACACGAAGGGACCATGGACACGCTGAATGCGGCCGCCACCCGCCATGTAGAGCATATCGCCCATGCCGAGCAGTTGTTCAGCGCCCTGCTCGCCCAGGATCGTGCGGCTGTCGATCTTCGATGTGACCTGGAATGAAATACGGGTGGGGAAGTTCGCCTTGATCGTGCCGGTAATAACGTCCACGGAGGGGCGCTGTGTAGCCATGATAACATGGATGCCAGCCGCACGCGCCATCTGCGCCAGGCGCTGGACCGCGCCTTCAATATCCTTGCCGGAGACCATCATCAGGTCGGCCATTTCGTCGATGATAACGACGATATAAGGCATCGGTTGAAGGTCGAATTCTTCGGTCTCATAGACGGCCTCGCCCGTCTGGCGGTCGAAGCCGGTCTGCACGGTGCGGGTAAGCACCTCGCCCTTTTCGATCGCCTGCTCGACGCGGCTGTTGAAGCCGTCGATATTGCGCACGCCGATCTTCGACATCTTCTTGTAGCGCTCTTCCATCTCGCGGACGGTCCACTTGAGCGCCACGACCGCCTTCTTCGGATCGGTCACGACCGGCGAGAGGAGATGCGGAATTCCATCATAGACCGACAGTTCGAGCATCTTCGGGTCAATCATGATCAGGCGGCATTTCTCCGGCGTATAGCGATAGAGAAGCGATAGGATCATGGTATTGATTGCCACCGATTTGCCGGAACCGGTAGTACCGGCGACGAGCAGATGCGGCATCTTGGCAAGGTCGGCGACGACCGGCTCGCCGCCGATGGTCTTGCCGAGAGCCATGGCGAGTTTAGCCTTGCTGCCTTCGAAATCCTTGCTGCCGATCATTTCGCGCAGATACACCGTTTCGCGAGTCCGGTTCGGCAACTCGATCCCGATCGCATTGCGACCGGGCACGACGGCAACACGCGCGGCAATCGCGCTCATCGAACGGGCGATGTCGTCGGCCAGGCCGATGACGCGGGACGACTTGATGCCCGGCGCCGGCTCAAGTTCGTAAAGCGTGACGACAGGCCCCGGACGGACATGGATGATCTCGCCCTTGACACCGAAATCCTCCAACACGCCTTCGAGCAGCCGGGCGTTCTGCTCCAGCGCGTCGGCAGAAAGCGATGCATCGCGCGCGATCGCCTTCGGCTCGTTCAGAAGATGCACGGAGGGAAGCTGGAAACCATCAGGTGAAATGAACGACGCCTGGGCTTCGCGGGCGACGCGGGGGCTTGGCTTCGGTGGAGCGGCGGCAGGGACGACGCGAGGTTGGCCACGGCTGGCCTGCGACGCACGGGAGGAGACAAACGGTGCATCGTCGTCGGCCAGAATACCGGCCGGGCGCGGCGGCATGTCATCCATGTCGAACGGCGGGTCGTCGTCGTAATCATCGTCTTCATGGGCCGAGATTGGCGGAGCTGTGACCACACGGCGCGGCGGCACAGCCCGCTCCGCCGGATCATCGAGCGACGGCTCCATGCGACGGCCGGCCGCGGCAGGAGCAGCCTTGGCACGGACCGGCTCGTTCAACATGCCGAACTCGTCCTCGTTGAAATCATAGGGCTGATCGAAGCCGACACGAACCGGAGGCTTGATCCCCGCAAGTCGGCGCAGCCGGGCTTGGGCAATATACCAGTAGTGGGCAATCGCGCCGAAGGCCAAAAAGCCGGCAAAAGCGCCCTCTTCGTCTTCATCGTCGAATTCTTCACGCTTCGGCGGTGCCTTCGTCGCCGCAACGGGCTTGTCGTCGTCTTCCGCATCCTCCTCGAAAGCCTCGCCGACGAGACCGGAAGCAAAAAGCATGAGCCAGATACAGGGAAGCGTGAAGATGCAGCCGAGCACGATCGCCACCATGCCCGTCGGATAGGCTCCCACGAAAAGTGCGGGAAAGCGGAGGATCATGTCTCCGATCACGCCGCCGATGCCGTTCGGGATCGGCCAGGTGGGCGGTGCGGGAAAGCAGCCGAGCGTGGCGGAGGCAAGCAAAGCGCCGCCGCCCCAAGCAGCCAGCCTCGCCGGGACGCGGTCATATTTACGGCCGGAAATGAGCGCCAATGCGAGGGCGAGCACAGGCAGCAGCGCAACGATGCTTGCCAGGCCCAGAAACTGCATCATCAGGTCGGCAAAGGCAGCGCCCGCAAAGCCGAGAATATTGGTGGGCGCGTTGTCGGTGGCGTAGGAGAAGCTGGGGTCTGCGACATTCCAAGTGGCAAGCGCCGCAACGGCAAGCGCCAAGGCGAGGAAAATGCCGAAGCCGACGAGCGCGAGCGCCTGCCTCCACACAAAGGCGGTGAGGGCCAGGCGGGGAGACCGGTTTGCCATAGCCGCTGAACTGCTTCTGCCCATCGTGTCTGTCCGCCGCCTTCTGAACGCAACTCTTCGCGAGTCGGCATGCTGCCGGCCGATTCGCACAATTCCAGTGCAGAGTAGCCTGACGATAGTTAATGCGCCTTTAACCACGATCCAGAGCGCGGGCGCTGAAAACACGAATAAAAAAGCCCGGACCGAAGTCCGGGCGAAGTGCAGCTTCCAAACGGCCGCTGCGACGGGATCGGAGCGGCGGCTGTTGCCGCCGCCAAATACATATCAGGAGTGATAGGCGGCTTCGCCGTGGGTCGAGAGATCGAGGCCTTCGCGTTCGGCTTCGACGCTGACCCGCAGACCGACGACAAGATCGACGATCTTGTAGAGGATGGCCGAACCGATGCCCGACCACAGCAGCGTTACGATGACACCCTTGAGCTGGGCCCAGACCTGGGTCGCCGTGCCTGCATAACCGGCTGCGAAGTCTGCCGTCGAATAATCGACGATGCCTGCGCCACCGAGAGCGGGGTTGACGAACACACCCGTCAGGATTGCACCAATGATGCCGCCGATGCCGTGCACCCCGAATACGTCCGCCGTGTCGTCATAACCGAACTTGTTCTTCACGGTCGATACGAAGAAGTAGCAGATCGGCGAAACGACGAGACCCATGATGACGGCGCCCATCGGGCCGACGAAGCCGGCAGCCGGAGTGATGACGACGAGACCGGCAACCGCACCCGATGCAGCGCCCAGCATGGATGCCTTCCCGCGAGCGAAGGTTTCGACAATCGCCCAGGAAACGATGGCGGCTGCCGTTGCAACGAAGGTGTTGATCATTGCAAGAGCGGCGTAGGCGTTTGCTTCGAGGTTCGAACCGGCGTTGAAGCCGAACCAGCCGACCCACAGAAGCGAGGCGCCGACCATGGTCAATGTCATGGAGTGAGGAGCCATCATGTCCTTGCCGAAGCCGGTCCGCTTGCCGACCATGATCGCACCGACGAGGCCGGCGATACCGGCATTGATGTGAACCACCGTACCGCCAGCGAAGTCTATTGCGCCGAAGCCGAAGATGAGGCCGGTCGGGCCGTCATAGGCGCTCGGGCCGCCCCAGAACCAAACCATGTGGGCCATCGGGAAGTAAACGAAGGTGAGCCACAGGATCGTAAAGAGGATGACGGCCGAAAACTTGATGCGCTCGGCGAAGGCGCCGACGATCAGGGCCGGCGTGATTGCCGCGAACGTCATCTGGAAGCAGACGAAGACCAGTTCCGGGATGGCCGCACCCTTGGTAAAGCTTTCCGAAAGGGTCGTGGTATCGACACCGGCGAGGAACATCTTCGAGAAGCCGCCGACGAAGCTGTTCAGTGAACCGCCATCGGTGAAGGCCAGGGAATATCCGTAGGTAACCCAGATGACGATTGCAACCGCGGCGATCATCATGACCTGCATCAGCACCGACAGCATGTTCTTGGTGCGCACGAGACCGCCATAAAAGAGCGCAAGGCCCGGTACGATCATCAGCAGCACGAGGATGGAAGAGATCAGCATCCAGGTCGTGTCGCCCTTATCTACCGTCATGGCCGGAGCGGCAGCCGCTGCGGCGGGTGCGGCAGTATCCTGCGCGAAGGCAATGGCGGGCGCAAAGGACGCCGCGGCGGCGGCACCCAAACGTCCGAAAATAGAAACCTTGTTGAATTGCATAGCTTAAAAACTCCCCTGTCAGCCGGTGCTTAAAGCGCTTCTGTGTTGGTTTCGCCGGTACGGATGCGCACGGCCTGCTCGATCGAATAGACGAAGATCTTGCCATCGCCGATCTGGCCGGTCTTTGCAGCCGATGCGATCGCATCCACGGCCTTTTCGACGAGGTCTGAGGGGACGGCGATTTCAATCTTCAATTTCGGCAGAAAACTTACTGCGTATTCGGTACCGCGATAGATCTCGGTATGTCCCTTCTGACGTCCGTAACCTTTGACTTCGGTGACGGTCAGGCCCTGGATACCGACAGCCGTGAGGGCTTCGCGCACCTCATCCAGCTTGAACGGCTTGATAATGGCCATCACGATTTTCATCTGGCTTCCCATCCTTTGTTTGCATTCGGCATACGGCCGACTCTCCTCATCGCCGGCAGATCCCGACAGCGACTGGTGGGTTACATTCAAGGGCCGTGCCAGATTCAAATCGAAGCGTAAGACATTGAAATATAAGGGCTCTGGGAAGAATATCTAAGAAACGTGCATTTGGGCCGCGCAGAGGCGCCCAAATAATGTGCATTTTTGAAAAATTGCACAGCTATTGTTCATTTGCCTTTTTCCGAATCAATCCTTCCTGGGCCACGGACGCAATCAGAACCCCGGCACGGGTATAGATGCTGCCGCGGGTCATCCCTCGGGCACCGGAAGCACTTGGGCTGTCCTGCGTATAGAGTAGCCAGTCATCGAAGGTCGCCGGCCTGTGAAACCACATGGCGTGATCGAGGCTGGCTGCCTGTAGGGACGGATCGAAAATCGAAATGCCGTGCGGATAAAGCGAGGCATCAAGCAGGGTCATGTCGGAGAGATAGGCAAGCACCGCGGCCTGATAATGACGATCCGCCGGGACGCTGCCGAGAGTGCGCACCCAGATATCCTGGCGGGGATCGAGCTTGTCCCTGGTCAGGTAGTGAACGAGGGAAGTGGGGCGTATTTCGATCGGTCGTTCCCGGGTCCAGTAACGCCGGACCGATTCGGGCGCATGATCGAGGAAGAGCGCCTTGAACTCCTTCTCTCCCATCAGGTCTTCCGGTTGGGTAACCGAAGGCATGTCGATCTGATGCTCGTAGCCGCCCTCCTCGATCTGGAAGGATGCCGACATGGAAAAGATAGCCTTGCCGTGCTGTACGGCCACCACCCGGCGCGTGGTGAAGCTTGACCCGTTGCGAATGCGCTCCACCTGATAAAGGATCGGCACGGAAGGATCGCCTGGACGCATGAAATAGGCGTGGAGGGAATGCACAAACCGGTCCAGATCGACGGTCCGCTGCGCCGCCATCAGGGCCTGTGCAATCACCTGACCGCCAAATACCCGCTGCCAGCCGGCGTCCGGGCTGACGCCGCGATAGAGGTTTTCCTCCAGCTTTTCGACGTCGAGTGTCTCGATCAGCTGCTCCATAGCGGACGGTGGCTCGATCTGGGGCGACATTATGACGGTCTCCGGCGATAGGAAGCTGCTGCCGGATGGTCTATATGCAGGTCGTGATATTCTCAAGTCTCACGGGAGTTTAGGTAGATGCTGGACATGCTGGTTGTTGGAGGCGGTTATGTGGGTCTCGCCGCCGCGGTCGCCGTCAAACAGGCGGCGCCGCATCTCAATGTCGAGGTGATCGAGGCCGCGCCAGCCGGTGTTTGGGAAAAGGACGAGCGGGCATCCGCCATTATAGCGGCCGCGACCCGCATGCTCGAAGTCTTTGGCCTTTGGAACGAAATCGCGCCGGACGCCCAGCCGATCAACCGAATGATCGTCACCGATAGCCGTACCTCCGATCCGGTGCGGCCTGTTTTCCTGACCTTCGACGGCGAAGTGGAGGAAGGCCGCCCCTTCGCTCATATGGTGCCGAATGTCGCCATGGTCCGCGCGCTGCGAGGAGCCTCAGAGCGCCTCGGCATCGTGATTCGCCATGGACTATCCGCCGCCGGCTTCAAGACCGAAAGCACGCGTTGCACGGTTTCTCTGTCCGATGGGTCCACAATCGAGACAAAACTGCTTGTCGCATGCGACGGCGTTCGTTCGAAGCTGCGCGACATGGCCGGCATCAGAACCGTCACCTGGGACTACGGCCAATCCGGCATCGTCACCACCGTGGCCCATGAGCGGCCGCATGAAGGCGTAGCGGAAGAGCATTTCCTTCCCTCCGGCCCCTTCGCGATCCTGCCTTTGACCAACAACCGATCTTCGCTCGTCTGGACGGAAAGATCGGCGGAAGCCGAGCGCCTGGTCGCTTCAGACGATCTTGTCTTCGAGGAAGAGCTGCAGCGGCGCTTCGGCCACAAGCTTGGCGAATTGCGGGTCGTCGGCGGTCGGCGTGCCTTCCCGCTCGGCCTGACGCTTGCGCGCGCATTCGTGGCGCCGCGCCTTGCCCTTGCGGGCGACGCCGCGCACGGCATTCATCCGATTTCCGGTCAGGGGCTCAACCTGGGTTTCAAGGACGTCGCAGCCTTGGCGGAAACAGTGGTGGAGGCAGATCGCCTTGGCCTCGATATCGGCGCGTTGAACGTACTGGAGCGTTACCAGTCCTGGCGGCGGTTCGATACGTTCCGCATGGGCGTGACCACCGATGTCCTGAACCGGCTGTTTTCGAACGACATCACTCCCATCCGAATCGCTCGCGACTTCGGGCTCGGGATCGTCGACCGGATGCCGCAGCTGAAGAACTTTTTCATTCACCAGGCTGCGGGGAAGACAGGCGACGGCGGGCCGAGACTGCTTGCCGGCGAAGCAATCTGACTTTCCGCCTCGAGAAAGAAGTATCAGTCCTCGATCTTGCGAGCCTCGGAAACCAGCATAATGGGGATGCCGTCGCGGATCGGATAGGCTAGCCGCACCCGTTCGGAGATCAACTCGTTGGTCTCCCGGTTGAACGAGAGGCGGCCCTTGCTCAGCGGGCATACGAGCAGGTCGAGGAGTTTGGGGTCCACCTTGCTGAGCTTCTCGTCCATGATTTTCCCTACTGCAGAATGGTATCCGAATCGCTGGAGCCCCGCGCCAGAAAGATTTCCGTAATCGCGATCAGCGTTTCCGCCCGGGTCTTCAGATCGGGCGCTTCAAGCAAAGCCTGCTTTTCGGCTGGACCGAAGGGCGACATCATCGACAGCGAATTGACGAGGGTGCGATTGCCGGCGCGTTCGATGCTTTCCCAATCCGCTTCCAGCTTGTTGGCGTCGAGATAGGCGCGAAAGACCCGCAGGAGCTCAGTTCGGTTGACCGAACCCTCATCGTCCTCCACCGACAGGTCGGTCATGAAGGGCGCAATCCTGAAGGTACGATAAGGATGGCCCTGCCCCATCTCCTCCAGCAACCGGAAGCGGCAAGCGCCGCTGATGGAGGCGATGTAGCGGCCATCGCCAGTTTCCGCGAAAGAGGTGATGCGACCGATGCAGCCGACATTTGACAGCGCGGGCCGTGGGCCTTCCACCGGTTCGCCGCTCTCCATCAGCGAAGGCTGGACAATGCCTATCAGCCGGTGCGAGGCGAGCGCCGCATCGAACATGGCAAGATAACGCGGTTCGAAAATGTTGAGCGGCAGTTGACCACCCGGCAGAAGCAGCGCACCTGTCAGCGGAAAGACGGGAACTGCTTCCGGCAAATCCTCCCGCTTCAGATATCTTGCATTTCCCACATGCATGGGTCCGACACCTCCCAGACCACTCTCGCAGTCGCCATCATCTGCTTTCGCAAGTTATGTGGGGCGGTTGCCTTGGAACGCAAGACCAAACAGGCCGGCGCGGCGGCGGTTATGAAAATAGAATCGAAGAAAGCTTTCGGCGGGCAGCAATGGTGGCCGGATCCTTCGGACCCCAGACGTCAAAGAACTGCAGAAGCTGGCGGCGGGCTCCGTCGTCGTCAAAGCTGCGGTCCTTGCGCATGATCATCAACAGATGCTCGGCTGCTTCCTCACGCTGCCCCTGTACATTCAGAATCTTGGCGAGCTTCATGCGCGCCTCGTGATTGTCCGGATGCAGCGCCAGATCGTGTTCGAGAGCAAGGGGATCTCCGAGCTTTCGGGCCTCCTCGATCTGCTCGAGCTTCTTGGCAACAGCCTGAATGGCCGCATCCTTTGCAAGATCTTCCGGAATGGAGGCGAGCATCTGGCTGGCGCGCGCCGTCTCGCCCATGGCGATCAGGCATTGCATCATTCCGCCGGCGGCCTTCGCATTTTCCGGATCGGCCTGGAGGACCGCGCCGTACAGCTGCGCGGCATCCTGGATATTTCCTTCGGCAAGCAGTGTTTCAGCTTCGCCAAGCACGGATTCGATTTCCGCGGCCTGATCCGCGCCGGCAGGTCCGGCAATGCGATCGATGAACTGTCGCACCTGACTTTCCGGCACCGCCCCCATAAAACCGTCTACCGGACGGCCGTCGACGAAGGCAATGACGGCGGGAATCGACTGGATGCCGAGCTGGCCCGGGATCGACGGGTGGTCGTCGATGTTCATCTTGACGAGCTTGACCCGGCCCTGGGCTTCATTGACAACTTTCTCGATTACCGGAGTGAGCTGCTTGCAGGGGCCGCACCAAGGCGCCCAGAAGTCCACGAGAACCGGCTGACGCCGCGATTCTTCGATGACATCCTTGCTAAAGCCGGCGGTGGTGGTGTCCTTGATGGCAGAATCTGCTGCCGGTTGAACGGCAGGCGCCGCACCATAATTCGCCGAAGCAGTCATTTGGCCGCCATAGGCGCCGGCACCATAGGGATTGTCTCTGCCGCTCATGAATGCTCTCCCGGAAAGCTTTGTCTATTGGGCTCGTCGCTCGCAAAGATCGTATGTCAGTCCGTCACTTTCAAGACAAGCGGCGTGTGGCCAGTCGCCTCAAGAAATCGGATAAGGTCGTCGCGGCCAATCGACGTCGTGGCGTCATTGGATAGCGGATGACCATTGATGACGTCGTGCTTCATCAAGTCCTCATCAAGCACGAAGGTAACATTTCGACCCGCATCGTTGAAGGCGCCGAATACGGTGACTGCTCCAGGAACGACGCCGAGATATTCCATCAGCTTTTCGGGCCTGCCAAAGGAGACCCGGCCCGAAGCGCCGATAACCTTGTGAACCGTCTTCAGATCGACCGTCGCACGCTCCTCAACGGTCAGAACAAAATACTGATCCTTCTTGTCCTTGACGAAGAGGTTCTTCGTGTGGCCGCCCGGGATTGCGTCTCGCAGGCTCTCGGATTCGGCAACGGTAAAGACCGGCGGGTGGCTTTTGGTCGAATGGGGGATGTTGAGGCTATCAAGGAAACGGAAGAATTCCGCGGCGGTCTTCGGCGCTGTTTCAGTCATTTTGTCGAGAACTGGCTCTGTTGGTGGGCGACAAATTATAACCTTAATGTCCGGCCTGGCCAAGCCGAGGCAATGGGGCCGGGCAGCGGCAGTTCGGCGAATCCGAAATTTTTCTTCACCCCAACCGTCATTTCCCTGTTGCATTTGAAAAAAGTCTAGGCCATATAGCGCCCGTCGCCGGCAACGAGCCGCGACCCACGGTCCAGCGAACTACCCCGGACCGGCGGATTGATGAGCGGGTGTAGCTCAGGGGTAGAGCACAACCTTGCCAAGGTTGGGGTCGAGGGTTCGAATCCCTTCGCCCGCTCCAGTTTACCAAATGTCCATACCGGAGACATCGGTAACAGATCGTACCTAAGACATGGGTGACAATCTCGTGCCGAACGGATTGTCGATGGTTTGCAAAGTTCTCTGCTCCAGGTCGATA
>NZ_SOEM01000038.1:0-24748 GCF_004368875.1 Neorhizobium sp. R1-B | reverse complement strand
AGCCAAACGGCGCAAAGCGTGACTGTCCTAAGATCATCTGCATCTCAGAGATCCGTTCTCTCCATGGACGTGGCCTCTTTCATGCCACCTCCTTTACGAGGGAGATGATCGGACCTAGTCTTATTGACGTCAATCTTGATGCAATCGATCAATATGAACACGCTCTGGATCACCGCCGAAGAGGCGCTTGCCCTTCTCGGAACCAAACCGCAGACGCTTTATGCCAATGTTAGCCGCGGACGCATTCGCGCGAAAGCCGATTCGTCAGATCCCCGCCGCAGCCTCTACCAGCTCTCGGACGTGAAACGGCTGGCGGAACGCAACGCCGGTCGACGGCAGTCGGCGGCGGTGGCGGCAGAAACCATCCGGTGGGGCGATCCGATCCTGCCCACGACGATCTCGACCATTGCCGATGGAAAGCTTTTCTATCGCGGCGTGGACGCTGTCGAACTTTCCCGGCATGCAACGCTGGAGGAGGCAGCGGCGCTTCTGTGGAATACCGCCAGCGTGCGGATCTCTGCAGGTGGAGAAAATGAACCGGAAGCGTCTCGGATGGGATCGGCTTTCATGAGGCTCGCCGCCCGGTCTGCCACGGATCTTCCCGCATTGGGAAGAAATGCCTCGGTTCTTCGGGTTGAGGCCGCGGATGTGCTGTCGGCCTTGGCCGAAGCGCTTGCCCCGTGGCCGGAACAGCTGCCGCTGCACGATCGGTTGGCATTGGGTTGGCAGCGGCCCCAGGCAGCAGAGCTTATTCGGAAGGCGCTTGTTCTCGCCGCAGAACACGAACTCAACGTATCCGCCTTTGCAGCGCGGGTGACGGCCTCCTCGGGAGCTGCTCTTTCCGCCGCCGTATTGGCCGGGTTGACCGCTCTATCCGGCCCTCGCCACGGTGGCGCCTGGGTGAGCATATCACTGCTGGCAGAACAGGCCGCATCGGTTGGAGCGCGGGAAGCGATCCGCAGCGCATTGTCCTCGGAGGGCCTCGTACGGGCATTCGGACACAGGCTTTATCCGCAAGGCGATCCGCGCGCCAAAGCGCTGATGGCAGACCTCGATGCGCCGGAACTTTATGCCAACCTTGCCGAGGCTGGCGAAGAGATGCTCGGCGAGCCGGTGAATATCGACTTCGCGCTTGCGGCTCTCGCTGCAAAGTTCCGGCTTCCGGAGGACGCGCCGCTGGTGATTTTTGCGCTCGCCCATGCGGTCGGCTGGCTTGCCCATGCCTTGGAACAGGTCGAAAGCGGGCATCTGATCAGGCCTCGTGCCCGCTATACCGGACCCGCTATCGGCTCCCGCTCATATGGCCTGGGGGAATGAGCAGTTATAGCGGCGAGTGACGTGGCTCTGTCACGCATTTCCCGGTATCCTGACGCCGGAATCGAGGCGATCGGAATGATGACCGGCAATGAAATCAACTTGAGTTTGAGCCTTTTCGTGGAGCAAGGGCAGGAACGCTCGACCGCCGAGTTCTACAAGGCTGTTTTCGGTGCGGAAGAAGTCAATTGCTACGAGATGCTGAGGCTGCTGATGATCGAGCTGCAGCTCGGCCCGTTCAACATCGTCATCTGCGGCTCGGATCCAAAGCATGAAGCCGCCCCATCCTACAGCGGGCCATTCTATCCAAAGACGCCGGGGGCCGTCAGCACCATCTTCCAGCTTACCGTGCCTGACGTCGGCGAAATCGTGAATGCAGCCATCGAAGCCGGGGGGATGATCCGAGATCCAGTGCAAACGGATCTCCGCGACCGGGAAGTGGCGTCCATCTTTGATCCAGGCGGCCATATCTGGGTATTGATCGGGCAACCTCATGAGGCCGAGGCTAATGTTTCCGACCAGGCAGGCACGCCAGAGGGGTGAGGCATTGATTATTCAGGATCGCATTGCCCGATAGGCAGCAAGAGCTCTGTCACGGGCGAAGTCGTGACTGACAATGGGTTTCGGATAGTCCTTGCCCAGTTCGATACCCGCCTGATCCAAAACCTGCTTTGGTGCTTCAAACGGGCGGTGAATAAATTTGCGGTCGAGCTTCGCGAGCTCCGGCACATGCATCTTCACATAGTCGCCTTCGGGATCGAACTTCTCCCCCTGGAGGACTGGATTGAAAATCCGAAAAAACGGGGAGGCGTCCGCGCCTGATCCGGCAACCCATTGCCAGTTCGCAGGATTATTGGCCGGGTCGGCATCGACAAGCGTGTCCCGGAACCATCGTTCGCCCTTGCGCCAATCGATCATCAGGTCCTTGACCAGAAACGACGCGACAATCATCCGCACCCTGTTGTGCATGAAGCCGTAACGCCACAGCTGACGCATTCCGGCGTCGACGATCGGATAACCCGTCTGCCCGCGGGTCCAGGCCCGATACGCTTGCGCATCATCCTCCCACGGGAACGCGTCGAACCTGCTGTTCCAGTTGCGGTCATGAAGATGCGGAAACTCGACGAGCAGGCCGTAGCAGAAATCACGCCAAGCCAATTCGCGACGAAAGTGAGCAACGTCCGAAGATGCCGTGTGAGGCAGGCTCCGCGTGGCGTGCCAGATGCGGGCGGGCGAGATTTCACCGAACGCCAGATGGGGCGAAAGATGCGACGTGTTCTCTTCAGCGGCGAGGTCGCGACCGTCTCGATAGTTCTGCAGCTTTCGGTCGATTATGTCGGCAAGCCGCTGCTGCGCGCCCTGCTCCCCGGGGGTCCAAGCCGCAGGGAAATGCGACGCCCAGTTGGGCTTTTGCGGTAAAAGGTTCCAATCTTCCAGATCTTCAGAAGGGAGGGGGCCGGGATATGCGGAAATTCTCGATGGCGCGTCGATAGGCTCGTGCGGTTCGTCTCGCTTCTGAAGCGCGTTCCAAAAAGGTGTAAAGACGCGAAAGGCCGCACCGGCGCTCGTCCGGATCTCCAGAGGGTCGGACAAAAGCTGCCCGTGGAACGTGTGAACGGCAATTCGACGCTTTTTCAACGTCGGGACGATTTCGCGGTCCTGCGACGATCGCTCATACGCCCGATTGAAGAAGATCGACCGTGCGCCGATCCGGTCAGCCAGATCGGCGAGCACACGATCGGCCGTTCCGGACAGAAGAAGCAGATCTGTCCCGAGCGATCTCAGCGATTTTTGGAGGGTTTCCAGGGAATGATGCAGCCACCAGCTCTGCGCTGACCCAAGCGGGCCGATATTGTGGGCGGCGGGCTCACGAATATAGACCGAAACAATCGGTCCGCCGGCCTCGATGGCGGCATGAAGGGCGTGATTGTCATCAAGACGGAGATCCTTCCGGAACCAGAGGACGCTCGGGCGGGGCTCATCTGCGGGCACTGGTCGGAACTCCCTGTTCTTCCGGCGGGCGGGAATGCGCTTGGCCGGCTCAGGGCCTGATGAGAAGGATCGGGCAGGGCGCGCCCGCAGGCAGCTCGGGCGCATTCGGCGGACGGATGATCAGCCCGTCGGAATGGGCAAAAATCTTCATCATCGAGGAATCCTGCTTGTCAAAGGCCTCGGCGATCACGTTACCGTCCCGGTCCCTGGAAAGCTTTGCGCGGAGATAATCCTGCCGCTGGTCGTTGGACGGCAGCCTTCCGGCCGTAGTTCCCTCTATCTGCCGCCGTCTTTCCGGAAGGCGGGCCAGTTTTCGCACCAGCGGCTCCAGAAAGAGCATGCCGGTTACAAGGCTGGCGACCGGGTTGCCCGGCAGACCGAGTACCTGCATGTCCTCAAGCCGGCCGACCATCAGCGGCTTGCCGGGCCGCATGGCGATACGCCAGAAGTCGAGTTCCATACCTGCGTTTTTCAAGGTTGCCTGGACGAGATCGTGATCACCGACCGATGCACCGCCGAGCGTTACGAGCACGTCGGCGCGGGCGGCCCTCGCTCTTGCGATAGCGGCGGCTATATCCTCCTCGCGATCGTTGACGAGGCCGAGGTCGAGAACTTCTCCGCCATTGTCCTTCACCAGTGCGTCAATGCCGAACGTATTGGAGGCGATGATCTGCGCCGCGCCGGGCATATTGCCGGGCTGAACGAGCTCATCGCCGGTTGCAAGTATGGCAATGCGGGGCCGGCGGTGGACCGATAGCTCCGCGTAATTCATCGCCGCCGCGACGGTGACATGGGAAAAGTCCAGCAGCGTGCCTGCCGCCAGTACGGTTTCGCCCTCGCGAAAATCCTGACCCCGAGGACGAACGTGACGACCCTTCGTCACTTCGAATTTGGTGCGGATACGGTCGCCTTCGAGTTTTTCGGCATCTTCCTGGATCAATACGGCATCTGCCCCTTCCGGGACCGGTGCGCCGGTGAATATCCGCACGGCCTGGCCTGCCGCGACAGCGCCCGAAAAGGCGTGGCCCGCCGCAGCACTGCCGATCACCGTCAGTTCCGTGCCTATCCGGGGAGCGTCCGCGGCGCGCAGAGCATAACCATCCATTGCCGAAGCATCGAACGGCGGCTGTGTGAAGCGCGCCGCCAGATCGGCGGCAAGCACGCGCCCGTCGGCATCCGCAAGTGGCACGACCTCTATCGTCTCAACCGGGATCGCCTTGGCCAAAAGCCGGCTCTTCGCTTCCGAGACGGGCAAAAGCGCCATTCTCAATCTCCCGCGCGGTAGGTTCCGGATTTGCCGCCGGTCTTTTCGAGTAAGCGGATGCCGCCGATCTCCATACCTTTATCAACGGCCTTGGCCATGTCGTAGACCGTCAGGCACGCGACGGAGACCGCTGTCAGCGCCTCCATTTCGACGCCGGTCTTGCCGCTGAGTTTCGCGGTCGCGCTGACGCGAAGTCCAGGCAGCGTGTCGTCTTCGATGATCTCTACGGAAACCTTCGTCAGCATCAGAGGATGGCAGAGCGGAATGAGGTCAGACGTTTTCTTTGCCGCCATAATACCCGCAAGCCGCGCCGTGCCGATCACGTCGCCCTTCTTGGCGTTGCCGTCGCGGATGAGCGCCAGTGTTGCCGGCAGCATCCTGACATAACCTTCCGCGGTCGCCTGGCGCACGGTGTCCGCCTTGTCGCCGACATCCACCATATGCGCCTCGCCCGAAGCGCCTATATGGGTGAGGTTTCCCATTATTCGGCCGCCAGCGCGGTCTGGCCGGTAAGCAGCAGCCGGGTCGCCGCGGCAACGTCGTCCTTCCGCATCAGACTTTCCCCGACCAGGAATGTGTTGATACCGACCTTCTTCAGGCGCTGGCAATCGTCATGGGTAAAGATGCCGCTTTCGCCTATCAGCAGGCGGTCGGCCGGAACCATGGGGGCAAGCGTCTCGCTCGTTTCCAGGCTCAGCTCGAAAGTCCGCAGATTGCGATTGTTGATGCCGACGAGCGGCGAGGGGAGCTTCAGCGCGCGTTCCATCTCCACCTCGTCATGCACCTCGATCAGTGAATCCATCCCGAGTTCTGCGGCTAGGTCGTAGAGTTCGCGCGCCTCGTCGTCGGAGAGCGAGGCCATGATCAGCAGAATACAATCGGCACCCCATGCCCGCGCCTCGTAAACCTGGTAGGGCTCGAACATGAAATCCTTTCGCAGAGCCGGCAAGGCGCAGGCGTTGCGCGCGGCGGTCAGAAACTCCGGCGCGCCCTGGAAACTGGGTTTGTCGGTGAGCACGGAGAGGCAGGCGGCTCCGCCCGTCTCGTAAGCCCTGGCAAGCGACGGAGGATCGAAATCGGGACGGATCAGTCCCTTGGAGGGGCTGGCTTTCTTGATTTCGGCAATCAGACCGAAAGCGCCGCTATCCTGTTTCGCCTTCAAGGCCCGGTAAAAACCGCGCGGGGACGGCTGGTCGGCGGCACGGGCCTTCAAATCGGCGAGCGGCACGCTGGCTTTTGCCGCTGCAATCTCCTCGCGCTTATAGGCTTCGATCTTCCTCAGGATATCCGCCACTGCCTTAATCCTCGTCGTTCGACACCGCGACCAGACGCTCGAGAGCGGCCGCAGCTTCACCGCTTTCCAGCGAACGGGTAGCAAGCCTCATGCCGTCGGCGATCGTTTCTGCCTTGCCGGCGACTACAAGCGAAGCGGCCGCGTTGCAGAGCGATATATCACGGTAAGCATTTTTGGCACCGCCGAGGACCGAGCGCAAGGCGGCGGCATTCGCCACGCCATCCCCGCCCTTCAGTTCAGCGAGCGTCGCAGGAGTAACTCCGAAATCCATCGGCGTCAGTTCGAAGGAGTGGATCTTCCCATCTTCAAGCGCAGTGACCTGCGTGATGCCTGTGGTGGTGATCTCGTCCATGCCGTCGCCGTGTACGACCCAGACGGTTTCGGAGCCAAGATCCCGCAGCACCTCGGCAATCGGTTCCAGCCATTTCGGCGCAAAGACGCCTAGAAGCTGACGCCTTGCGCCGGCAGGGTTGGAGAGCGGTCCAAGCAGGTTGAAGATCGTCCGCGTGCCGAGTTCCACCCGGCTCGGCCCCACATGGCGCATGGCCGCGTGATGCATGGAGGCAAACATAAAGCCGATGCCGGCCTGACTGATGCAGCGGGCAATCTGATCCGGGCCGATTTCGAGATTGACGCCGAGCGCCGACAGCGTATCGGCCGCGCCGGATTTCGAGCTCAAGGCTCTGTTGCCGTGCTTGGCGACGGGCACGCCGCAGCCTGCGACGATTAGCGAGGCAAGGGTGGAAATGTTGTAGGTACCGGTACCATCGCCACCCGTGCCAACGATGTCGATTGCGTTGTCGGGCGCTACGACGGGCAGCATCTTTGCCCGCATGGTGGAGACCGCTCCGGCGATCTCGGCGACGGTCTCTCCGCGAACGCGAAGAGCCATCAGGAAGCCGCCGATCTGCGAGGGCGTCGCTTCGCCCGACATCAGGATATCGAAGGCTTCGCGCGCTTCTTCGCGCGTTAGACTTTCGCCGTTGGCGACCTTGGCGATGAGGGGCTTCAGCTCAGGCATACCCGAATCATCCTTTGTTACTGGAGCATGACCTGATCGACCACGGTCTGATTGACCGAGACGCCATAGGTATTCTTGAGGCTGTTGACCATCTGGTCAAGCATATCGTCGCCCGCCGACTCGGCCATCCGCTGCAATTGTTCATCGCCGGAGAGGGCATCGGTCGTTGCCTGGTCGATTGCCGTGACCTTCAGCAGCAGGCGGCTTTCGCCATCGGCTCCGAGCGCGGTCGCAGTCGTGTCGACAGGGCCCGAGAAAGCCGCGGCAATCGCCTCGCCGCCGAAGATTGCGTCCTCGGCGCCACGGCGCAGGCCTTGCTTGGTTTCGACCGCCAGGCCGAGCTCTTCGGCTATCGCGGCAAGGGTCTCGCCCTTGTCGAGACGTCCTTTCAGTTCGTTTGCCTTTGCGGCAAGCGCCTGGCGCTGCTGCTCGGCCGTCCAGTCGGCAACCGCTTTGTCACGCACGTCGGCGAGCGGACGTTCGCGTTCGGGGGTGATATTGCGCACTTCGAACCAGACATAGCCGTCATTGCCGACGCTGACCGGAATCGTATCGGCGCCTGGCTCTGTGCGGAAGACTTCGCCCAGCAACTGCGTGGAAGCCGGAAGATCGGCGATACGCTGCTCCTGCTCGTTGCGCCCGGACGCGTCGGCAGTGACCGTCACGACCTTCAGACTGAGCGCCTTTGCGGTTTCCTCAAGCGACGTGCCGCCGCTGCGCATGTCTTCGAAGCGGTCGTGGACGCTCAATACCTCCTGCGACGCCGTGCTCACCGACAGCTGCTTCCGAATCTCTTCCTTGACCTCGTCGAAGGAGCGCGTCGTTTCCGGGCGGATATTGGTGACACGCAGGATCACCGGTCCGAAGGTTCCCTGGACAACCGGCGTGGTGCCCCCAGCCGAAGCGACCTTGAAGACGGGATCCGCAAATGCGGCGTCGGGGAGATTGTCCCTGGTAAAATCACCCAGCAGAACGTCGGCGCTGTTCTTACCCTGATCGGCGATCAGCTGATCAAACGTCGCAGTACCATCCTTGAGCTGCGTTGCGGCGGCCTCCGCCATTTCCTTGTTGGGGAAGGGGAGCTGCTCGATCGTGCGCGTTTCGGGCGTCTTATAGTTGTCCTTGCCCTTTTCGTATTGGGCGCGAACCGCGTCGTCCGTCACCGAGGACGCATCGGCGATGTCAGCGGGCTGCAGCTTTACGTAAGCGAAGCTCCGATATTCCGGGGCGCGATACCGCGTCTTCACACCTTCGAACCATGCTGCGAGCACATCCTCGGCCGGCGCCTTGACCGGATCGATATTGGCGTTGGAGAGCAGGAGATAATCCACCGAACGGGTTTCATCGCGGTAATGCTTGAGCGCTTCCACGAGAACCTGCGGCGGCTTGAACCCGTCCGAGACCGCCTCGACCACCTGGCTGCGCACGGCGACCTTGCTGCGCTCCTTGATATAGTCGTCCTCTCGCAGCCCGGCATTGCGTAGGCGCGAGGTGAAGAGGTTGCGGTCGAACTGGCCGTTGACGCCCTTAAAGGCCGGATCCTCGGAGATCAAAGTGGCGAGACGATTTTCGGACAGGCCGAGATTCATGTCGTCCGAGAGCTGATCGAGGGCAGCACCGGCGGCAAGCTGGGCAAAGACATCGTTCTGGACGCCGAAGGCGCGGGCCTGTTCGGCGGTAAGCTGCATGCCGAACTGACGGCTCAGATTGGCTATCTGGCGTTGATAGGCAAGACGGAATTCCTCCGTCGAGATTTGCTGATCTCCGACCGTCATCACGGTGTTGCTGCTGGTCGTCAAAAGGGAACTGGAAACACCCCATATGCCGAAGGAAACGACCAGAAGCAGGAGGAGAGCCTTGGCAACCCACGAGCGGGCGGCGTTTCTGAGGGAATCAAGCATCGATCGACATACCTTGTGAACAGTCAGGCCGCCTTGTCAGGCGGTTTGAAGGACTGTCTCTAAATCAAACCGAGACGGAAATGAAGGCATGGAGATGGAAAAGCGAACAGGCTGTGCTCAGGCGCGTTTAAAGCCTTTCGGGCGAGAGGCCACGGACCCCGAATTGAGGCGGACGGCAAGCGATTCGGCATCCCGCGGCGCACGAACCTTCACATCATTATCGAAGTAGACATAGACGTCGCGCCCGTGCGCACGGGACGGCGAGGGCGGCAAGACACGTTGAGCCTCTTTCGGATCGCGGCCCTTTACCCATTCAGCGACCAGATGCGCCCAGCGGTCGAGCGCCTCGTCATCATAACCACTGACATACAACTGTTCGGAACCGTGGAGCCGGCAATAGACGAAATCAGCCGTCAGATCCATCAGGAGCGGCCAATCCACCGTATCCGCCACAACCAGACCGATCCGATAGCGGCGCAGGAGATCGATAAAATCGGGCGAGCGAAAGCTGTCGTGGCGGATTTCCACAGCGTGACGCATCGGCCGGCTCTCATCCGTCTCGACATAGGCTCGGTCGTCGAGACGAGCATCATGCCGCCCCGCCAGATCACTGGCTTCATCGGTATCTTTGGGCAGCAGTTTGAAGAAAGCTTCGAAACGGTCGGGGTCGAATTTCAACCGGGGCGGAAACTGCCATAGGATCGGCCCCAGTTTCTTTCCGAGCCGAAGGACGCCGGAGGCCAGGAAATTGGCCAACGGAGTCTCGATGTCCTTGAGGCGCCGCATATGCGTAATGTAACGCGAACCCTTGACGGCGAAGACGAAATCCTCAGGCGTGGCGTCATACCACGTGGCAAAGCTGCTGGGACGCTGCAGACCATAAAACGTGCCGTTGATTTCGATCGAACGAAAATGCTCCGCCGCATAACTCAGCTCTTGTTTCTGCGGCAGCCCCTCGGGATAGAAAACCCCGCGCCAGGGTTTGTAGGTCCAGCCCGAGATACCGATCCGGATATCGCCTGAATGCTTTCTCATCGCACCACCTGAGGTCACGGTGGCCCAACGCCCCATCGGTGCGAGAGTTCCGGAGCGGCTACTTCGTAAAGATGAAGAAGGCGCCGAGAGCGATGAAGCAGAAACCGAGGATCTGCTTCCAGTGGATCGGCTCGCCGAGATAGAGAACTGAAAAAATAACGAAGACGGAAAGCGTGATGATTTCCTGGATCGTCTTCAGCTGCGCCGCATTGAAATAGCCGTAGCCGATCCTGTTTGCCGGAACCTGGGCGCAATATTCAAAGAAGGCGATCCCCCAGCTCACAAGGATCACAAGATAAAGCGGTCTGTTTTCGAATTTAAGGTGACCGTACCAGGCGAATGTCATGAAGACGTTGGAGAGGATCAAGAGGCCGATGGTGGCAAAAGGGACGGCAGTTGAAGGCATGTAGCGAATCCGTGACGCGTGGAGATACTCACGCCAACCATGTCCGACACGCAAAGACAAGCGCGTTCGCCAGGATTGGCAGCCTTGCATGGCAGCCGTCGGCAAAGGTCAATTCGCGTTCTGGCTGACCAGCAACAGCAATACATAGGCAAGGACTGTAAACATCAGGCCCCGGAAGGCATAGGAGACGAACTTGTATTTCTGCGTGGCGATCAGGGAGAGCACGTCGGCATTGTCCAGATACTCATTAAAGAGGTAGCCGACATCGCTGCGTTGCGCCGCCTGCTCGAAAAGCGGCCGATGGTTCGGCCATGTGCCCCAGAAAAGCGACGTGGATTTCTCAACCCGCCGTGGCAGCACTACAAGAATAGCAGAAAGAATCGAGAAGACGGACGCAAGGGCGAGCGCGGCGGAGAGAATAATTTCTGCCCATTCTCCTTGCATATAGCGCGTCAGATTAAATACGCTTCGGCCTTCCGCAGATGAAACCAAGAAAGCCAGCATGAAAGTGAATATGTAGGCAGCCTTCTGATCGGATATTTTGATCTGGTCGTAATAGACGTCATTTATCTTGCGGACGTGATTGAAATATTCCTCGGTGACCTCGCCGGTCGCCATAGGCATCTCAAGCATCTCGGTCGGTGCGCTGTCGAAGTCACTCAAGTCGATCGTCCCTGCCAAAACTGTTTCCCTGTTAATACACTTTGCGGGGAAAGCAATCCGGCAGCGGCGCCTCTACCTTGACTCCCGACATATTTATCAGCACTGGTGAGGCATGTTGGGGGATTTTAAACGACTTTATATTGCAGCCGTTGTGCTGCCTATACTTGCGGCTGCAATACCGGCTCCCGCATGGGCGGAACCCGTTGCGCGCTCGGCTCCGGCAGCCGGAGCAGTCATAGCCCGCAAAGCGGGCGAGGAAGTCCGTTTCATCGACCTGTCAAACTGGCAGGTCGTCGACCTCAAGCAGGACCTGCTGACGGGCGACGTTCTGCGCACCAACGCGGCGGGTCAGCTGGCGATCGTCTTTTCCGACCGGACGCAAGTGCGGCTTGGCCGCAACTCGTCGCTGGTCGTCAAGCAGATGACGGCCGGAACAAGCGCCGACACCATTCTGGAGCTGCAGTCAGGCACCATCTGGGCGCGCGCCGAGCGCGGCGGCCCGGGGGTGCGGGTCGAAACACCCGCGGCAGCGGCAGCGATCCGCGGCACCGACTGGACGATGACCGTCAATGGCAACCAGACCTCGCTTCAGGTTCTCGAAGGCCAGGTGGAGCTCAGCAATCCGCAAGGCAGCGTCGACGTGCGGCAGGGCGAGGGGGCCGTCGCCTCGATCGGGCAGGCGCCCAGAAAGGTCGCGATCGTCGAATCCGATGACCGCGAGCAGATGCTCTTCTACCTGCCGCCGCGTGAAGCGTTCGAGCGCATGCCGCCGTCCGCGCAGCCGGTCGCAGAGATGCGCCGGCAGGCGGACCGTATCCAGGCCACAGCGCCGGAAAGGCGCAGCATCGACGACTGGGTGACGCTTGCCGAAGCGCAGCTTGCGCTGGAAGGCCGGCAACGGACCAAGCAAACCCTGGCGATATTGGAAGGAAAACCGCTCTCCTCCTCCCAGCAAGCGCGCGTGAACCTGATCAAGGCGGTGATTGCTGCCTCCGAGACGCGGTATGCAGAGGCGGCCAAGTTGTTCGCCCAAGCGGAGCGCGGGCTGGACAAGAAACGGCGCGGCATTGCGCTCTACGGCGGATATTACGCCCGATCGCTGGCCGACCCCAGCCGGGTCGAGAGCCTGCCGAAACATGTTGGCGGGCCGGATGGAGCATTCCTGCATGCCTATGCGGTCGGGTTCCTGCAGGATTTCAAGGGAGCCATAAAGGTTCTGGCAGATGCGGAAGAACAGTATCCGGACGATCCCGAACTTCCCGCCTATCGCGCCTGGCTTGCACTGCTTCTAAACGACCGCGAACAGGCCTTGGAGGCAATGAACAAGGCGCTGTCGATCGACCCGCGCGAACCGACCGCACTCGAAATCCGCGCCCATTACAAGTCGGGGGTTCAGGGCGACATAAAGGGCGCGCTGGCGGACATTGAAACAGCGCTCGAGGTCACGCCCGGCAGCAGCACTGCGTTGAATGTGCGGGGTACGCTTCATTCCGAACTCGGTGCGGACCGGGAGGCGGAAGCCGACTACAGGAAATCCATCGAGCTCGACCCGGAAGATCCGGTCGCGCGGACCAATCTTGCCGTGTTCTACCTGGAACACGGCCGGGTTGAAGACGCAAAACGTGAGCTTGATTTGGCCCTCAAGCTCGATCCGACGCTTGGTCCGGCGCTGGTGGTGCGCGGAATGTACTACCTGCAGACGGGCCAGCTTGACTTGGCAATCGATGACCTTTTGGCAGGAACGGTTTCGAACCCGAGCCATTCTCAGGGTCAGCTCCTGCTGGCGGCGGCTCATTACGAAAAGGGGGATCGTATTCCCGCCGCGCAAGCGCTCGACAATGCCGATCGTCTCGATAACAACGACCCGGTAATATCCGCGGCACGCACGGCGATTGCAATCGACAACTACGATTCCGAAGGCGCGATCCGACATGCGCAGGAATATGTAAGACGCTCACAGGCGCGGGGTGGCCACTACAGCTCGCTCGGCGCCAATCAGCAGGCAGGCTCCACCCTGAACGACGCTTTCCGTTTTCAGGGCATGAATGCCTGGGCAGAATATTACAGCGACGCCGTATTCGATCCCTTCGCCGGGACTGCTTATATCGACCAGAGCATCCGCGGCAGCGCCGACATTCTCGCCAACGACTATTCTCCCGGCACGGACATCTTCAACAATACCACGAACGGTCAATCCTTCTCGGCCTTCCTGCAGGGCCTGATGCTGGAGCCGCACGTCATTTCAGGCCGCTCGCGTTCGGCAAATCTTCTCCGTCGCCCCTTCTTCGAGGGCTCTATCGGCGGCGGCATAACCGAGGCAAACGGCGAGCTCGGCTATGTCGCCGAAGGTGACATCCAGGGCTACAGCAACCTGCCGTTCCCAATTAGCTTCTACGGAAACCTGAAATGGGAGACAGTGCCGGACAGCCGGGATATCGGCGCTTTGACGGACTTGAACGTGGACAACAAGATTTTGGGTGGGAACGGATATCTGACGGCCAGTCCGACGCCATATGATCGATTTGTCCTGTATTTTAGTCGGGGGTACACCGATTTCTCCCGGGGGTTTCAATTTGAATCGGCACCGGGTGTTGTTACAGCGGACAGCATTGACATTTCCGCCACCGCCACCAGCGGCGGCATCGGCTGGAGCCATACCTTCGCCCACGAGAATATTCTTAATGCTGGTCTGCTCTTCAATGAGCAGAAAAGTAAAAGCGACCTCCTAAGCGAGACTCTATTGGGCGGGTTGCCGGTCTTGACCACGTTGACAACCAATGAAGCCCGCAAACAATCATATATTGCAGCGATCAATCACAGCATCGGACTGGAAAACTTCGCCCTTCGATACGGAATTGAGGGCGGGTGGGTCGACACCTTTCAGTCGCAGAATTTTTCTCTCGTGGTCCCGCCCTTTCCGGGTACGCCAATTGAGGATTTTGAAAGAAGCGGCGTCAGCCGTATTTACGCGGACTTGCTTCATGAAATATCGGCTGATTTCAAGGCCGAATATGCATTGTTCGGCTCGCTTATTGCGGATGACACAACCGAGGTCTTCAGGCTGGACCCACGGGTTGGAATTGCTTGGTCGCCCTTCGAAGGTCAATGGTTGCGCGCCGGCTTTATCCGAGACAGCTTTGATTCGACCATCCCCACGTTGTCGCCTATCGGCGTCGTCGGTTTGCAGCCGAATCAGCTTTCTATCGATCCGAGCGGCTCCGTGGACACCTATGCGTTCAGATGGGATGCGGAGTGGACAGACTATTTCTTTACCGCCGCTGAGTTCCAGCACCAGGATGTGCGCGACGCCAGCATCTCCATCCCCTTACAGGCAACGACGTTCGACACCGGGCGCGGGACGATTGATAGGACGAGCCTCAACGCTAACCTCCTCCTTGGAGGTGGATTCGGTTTGTCTTCAACGATAATATACACCGATACCGACGATAAAAGCACCACGCCAGCCGCAGGAGGGCAGCTGCCTTATGTGCCCGAGTGGGCCGGGCAGGCCGCACTCACCTGGGTCAATGAAGCCAACTTGAGGGCTACGGTAGCCGCAAACTACGTAGGTGAACGCGTCAACGAGACCGGCCTCGAGCTCGATGACTATTGGACAATCGATGCCGGCCTGACCTGGGAGCCGTTTGACAAACGGTTCAAACTGGAGCTCGCTGCCTATAATCTTCTAGACGAAGATATTCAATTGAACGGGAATACGCCCGGCTGGGGGCGGGTCTTCAAGGGTACGCTTACGGTCCGTTTCTGATGGCCAGCCGGCAGATATCTTCGTTGACCACATCACGACTACTTTCGTCTCGCCGCCTGCAGGTCGTCGTTTTGGCAGCCTTCGCCCTCGTGGCGGTGGCGCTGGTCGCAAAGCTTCCCGGCTGGCCGCTGATCGACTACCGCGCCTTCGATTATCTGTCTACGATGGGCGCACCGCCACTGCCGAAGGATGGGCCGATCATCGTTGCCATCGACGAGCCGTCGCTTTCGGAGATCAACGTGCAATGGCCCTGGCCACGCAGCCAGCACGCCAAGTTGATTTCGGCTCTCCGTGCAGCAGGCGCGAAGGTGATCGGCCTGGACATCATTTTTTCCGAACCCTCGACACCGGAAGAGGATGAGACGCTTGCGGCAGCGCTCGGTCCGGATGTGGTCCTTGCCGGCGACGAGACGCTGGTGACGTCGGATCAGGCCGACCAGTTCATTCGCGTCCTGCCGCTGCCGTTGTTTTCCGATAAATTCGCGCTGACCGGCATTGCCTCGGTCGGGCTGCACCGTGACGGCGTCCTGCGCGAAGTGCCCGCTTATGACGACGGGTTTGCGGCGATGGTCGCGACCGCAGCCGGGGTTGATGCGGAGCTGCCGGAAGGGGTCGGTCTGATCCAGACATTCGGAGGCCAAAGAACCTATCCGACCGTCTCCTATTACCAGGCACTCGATCCGGAAAACTTTCTGCCGCCGGGGATTTTCAAGGACCGCATCGTCATCGTGGGTCTCAGCCTGCAGAACGCGCCTTCGATCGAAAACGGCGGGGCAGATGCCTTTGCGACATCCTATACCGTTCACACGGGCCGGTTGACCGCGGGCGCCGAAATCCAGGCGACCGTTTTCGACAACCTCAGGCTCAGGAGCTGGATCGAAGAGGCCGAAGGGCCGGCAAAGCAGAGCATCCTGTTTTTCGCGGTGTTGTCGGCGGTCGTACTGGTGTGGAAGGGGACCGGCTGGCGCACTGTGGCAGTCGGGGCAACCGCAATCGTCGTCCTCTTCGCAGTCAGCTATCTGGCGCTGCGCTTCGGCCGCGTGTTCATCCCACCCTTGGCGCCTTCTCTTGCATTCGTCGGTATCGCTGCAGGGCAGGCGACGCTTGACTACGCCCAGGAGCGGAAGAACCGCCGGCAAATCACGCGCGCCTTTTCGCAATATCTGGCGCCGGCGCTGGTTGACCAGCTTGCCCGCGATCCATCCAGGTTGAAGCTCGGCGGCGAAAAGCGGGAGCTTTCGATCCTTTTCTGCGACGTCCGCGGCTTCACGACGATTTCGGAACAGCTCAAGGACGATCCCGAGCAGCTGACCGCGCTGATCAATCGCCTTCTGACGCCGCTCTCCGATATCGTCCTGTCGCATTCGGGAACGATCGACAAATATATTGGCGATTGCCTCATGGCTTTCTGGAACGCCCCTCTGGACGATCCGGCGCATGCGGCCCATGCGGTCTCTGCCGCGCTCGACATGCTGGAATCAATGGAGGTGCTGAATGAGGATCTCAAGGCGGAGGCCGAGGGCGCCGGCAGAACCCATTATCCGCTCAGGATCGGAATAGGCATCAACACCGGTGAATGTGTGGTGGGAAACATGGGTTCCACCAGCCGTTTCGACTATTCGGCTCTGGGCGACACGGTCAATCTGGCGGCGAGGCTCGAGGGCGCATCGAAAGCCTATGGCGTATCGCTGCTGCTCGGCGAGAGGACGGCGCGCGCGGTGCGCGAAGCCTTTGCCGTGCTGGAACTCGACCGGTTCACGGTCAAGGGCAAGACGGAAGAATCGCCCGTCTTCACCGTCACACGCAAATGTTCTGAAGGTGCGCTCGCCGCACATCAGCAATTCCTGGAAGCGCATTATCGGCGAGATGTTGGCAGCCAGCAGCAGTTGGCGCCAGACCTGATGCGCGATATCCCCGAACTCAGAGCCTATTACGAACGGGCGCTTCAGTCAGGCAGCGCCTGACGGAGGCTATGCTCAGTGGACGGTGTCGAGGCGGATTTCGTCTTCGAGCGTGCGGAACGCTTCGTAAAGCGCCTCGACCAGGATATCGGTCAGCTTGTCTGCGTCGTTATCCTGCAGGAACAGCGCGATCGACTGTTCGGAGGGCTGAGTAAAGGAAGTTGTTTCGTTCGACATGTCATTGTCCCCAAATTGCGGCCGGCATCATTCCGGTTAAGGAGACCATAGAAATCGTGGCTTGCGCCGAACTGGACACGGGGCATCGCCATCATGATATGGCGGAAGAGGTGGGATTCGAACCCACGGTACGGTTTCCCGCACGCCGGTTTTCAAGACCGGTTCCTTAAACCACTCGGACACTCTTCCACTGGTGGGGCTTTATAGCCTGCGGGCTTACGGCGTCAACCTTTGGCCGCTGTGAAACCGGTTGGCGAACGACAATGGCTCTTCGTCTATCCGGCTTTTCGCCCCTTCCAGGGCATTACTATTTACCGAGAGTTAACCATACTGCGTAGAACTTTAATTATTCCACAGTTTTCGTTCGCATTTTCGCCACGTTGCCAGCAAAACTAGAACACCATTGGTTCGCGGACATAGGGGTATGTCCCGAACCGGTTCAGTGGCCGGCAAGGGCAGGGTGGTGACGAGGACCATCATCTGCCTGAGGCGGTGAAGGCGGCATGGGACGGACGGGTTTGGGTTTGAGTGGCGGCAAGCTTTCGCTCAGTGCGAAATGGCTCGGGATAACGATGGTCTGCCTCGGTATGGCTTCTTGTGCCACAACCGAGGCCCCAAAGAAGAAGCCCCGCAGCAAGGAATATTTTTCGGAAAAGGAATACGGCGTCAAGGCGAGCCCCAGGGTGGTTGCCGACGGCAGACCGGTGCCGAAGGGTGGCGGCCGCTTCATGGTGGGCCAGCCCTATCAGGTAAAGGGGCAGACCTATGTTCCGAAGGAAGATCCGAACTACAGCAAAAGCGGTCTTGCTTCCTGGTACGGCTCGGCCTTTCACGGGCGCCTGACCGCCAATGGCGAAGTCTACGACAGCGCCCATCTTTCTGCAGCCCATCCGACCTTTCCGCTGCCGAGCTATGCCAGGGTCACCAATATCGACACCGGATCTTCGGTGATCGTCCGGGTCAACGACCGCGGACCTTATCATCCGGGCCGCATCATCGACGTTTCGGGCAAGACGGCCGAACTTCTCGACATGAAGCGGACGGGGACCGCCAAGGTCAATGTCCAATATGTCGGCCGGGCCCGTATGGACGGCCAGGACATGCCATTCCTGATGGCCTCGTACGTGCGCAAGGGTGATCGTCTGCCGTCGATCAGGCCGGAAGGGCAGATCGCAACAGGCGTCATGGTTGCATCCAATCAGCCACTCCGCGAGCAGCTTCAAAGCTACGGCTCGGCAATGCCCGCATCCGTCGCACTTGCCGGACGCACGCCGAGCGGGCCGGCTCCCGTATCCGCCGCTCCGCAGGCGTCCCAGGCATTCGATCAGGTGGCCGTATTGCCCCAGATCGGACCTGTTCCTGCCGAACGCCCATCGGGCTACGGAGTGAGCCGCCAAACGGCGACGGTCGCTGCCGCATATGTAACCGAGCCGCAAGCAAAAGCTCCGCAGGTCATGTTCGGCAATGTCGTCCTGGAATCTGCAAGGCCCACTCAAAAGCCCGTGCGTTGAAATCCTAGCCGATTGCCCGTCACGAAGGGCGCTGATAGGCATAGGTGAAATGACCTGCGGGGTAATGATGCGGCGGCTGATCCTTCTAGTCCTTATCCTCCTCGGCGCTGTCTCTTTTGCGAAGACAGCAGGCGCGCAAGAGCCCGCGCCAGCCTTCGTCACCAAAGCAAAGCAGATATATCTGGTGGAGGCGAAAACCGGAACGGTCCTGCTTGCTTCCAATGAGAACCAGGGCTTCCCGCCGGCGTCACTTGCGAAACTGATGACGATGGAGGTCGTCTTCAGCGCCATCAAACGCGGGGAGCTCAGCCTCGACAGCGTCTATCCGGTCAGCGAATACGCCTGGCGCACAGGCGGGGCACCATCCGGGACGACAACCATGTTCGCCGCGTTGAAGTCGCAGGTGCCTGTCAACGCCCTTATCAGAGGCGTCATCGTGCAGAACGCCAACGACGCCTGCATCATCCTTGCCGAAGGCCTTTCCCGTTCCGAGGGCGAGTTCGCCGCCCGGATGACCGCCCGAGCGCGGGACCTCGGCCTCACCCGTTCCGTCTTCGGGAATTCCACCGGACTGCCTGGCGTAGAAAACCGCACCACGGCCCGCGACCTCGTCGAACTCTCGCGGCATATCTACCGCAGTTATCCGGAATTCTACCCGCTCTATTCGCAGCCGGATTTCGAGTGGAACAAGATCTTCCAGCGTAACAAGAATCCCCTGTTGGGATCGAATATGGGCGTCGACGGCCTTGGCGCCGGTTTCGCCGAAGGCTTCGGCTATGCGCTGGTCGCCTCGGTGCAACGGGACGGCACACGGCTTTTCCTGGCCATAGGCGGGCTTGCGAGCGACAAGGAGCGGCTCGAGGAAGCCCGAAGGGTTCTAGAATGGGGGCTTTCCTCCTTTGAGACGAAAGTCCTTTTCAAACAAGGCGAGGTGATCGGCCAGGCGAGCGTCTATGGCGGGACGTCGCGATATATCGATCTCGTCGCCAGGGAGCCCGTTGACATCTATTTGGGGACAAGCAATCCCGAAAGGCTCTCGGGCCGCATCGTCTACAAATGGCCGCTGCGGGCGCCGGTCGCCGAGGGCCAGGAGGTTGGTGTCCTGAGGATTTCCGCGGGCGATCGGGTGGTGCGGGAGGTGCCGCTGGTTACGGCTCAATCTGTCGGGACGGGAACGCTGACGAGCAGAGCAACGGATGCGCTGCTGGAACTGATGTTCTTCTGGCTTTAATTGATACACTTATTTCGCGGCGCACCCATTTGGGCTATAAGTGCCCCGTGAAGATGAGTGCGGAAATACGCGTGGCAGAACATTCCGGATTGTTCGTGACTTTCGAAGGCGGCGAGGGGGCTGGCAAATCCACCCAGATTCGCAGGCTCGCAGATCAGCTGCGCCGACGCGGCCATGACGTGTTGGTAACCCGCGAGCCAGGAGGATCACCGGGCGCCGAAGCCGTGCGGCATGTGCTCCTGTCGGGTGCTGCCGAGGAGTTCGGCGTACGCATGGAGGCAATCCTCTTCGCTGCCGCTCGAAACGATCACGTGGAAGAAGTCATCCGGCCAGCGCTGGAAAGCGGCGCCGTCGTGCTCTGTGATCGCTTCATCGACTCCTCGCGGGTCTACCAAGGTGTGACCGGCAACCTTGAATGGGATTTCATCGAGAGGCTGCAGCGGATTGCGATCGACGGAGTGATGCCAGATTGCACCTTGATTCTCGACCTGCCGGCGGAAATCGGGCTGAAGCGCGCCCGCAAGCGCGGCGCCGGCAATGCTCCCGACCGCTTCGAGCGCGAGGAGATCGAGACCCACGAGAAGCGTCGGGAAGCTTATCTGGAGATCGCAGAGGCAGAGCCGGAGCGCTGCCACATCGTGAATGCCGAGCGCTCTGAAGAAGAGATCGCGGACGAGATTTTCGCGGTGGTGGAACCGTTGGCGCGCGAACTCGGCTTTACCCATTCGAGCAGCGCGGAATCGGTCGGATGAGCGAAGAAGCAGTCGGCATCCTCGACGGCGCACTGCCGCCGGCCCGCAATCCGCATCTTTACGGACATCGCGCGGCCGAGGACTTTCTGGCGCGCAGCTACCAATCCGGCAAAGCTCACCATGCAATCCTGATCGAAGGGCCGGAAGGGATCGGAAAGGCTACCTTGGCTTTCCGGTTCGCCAACCACGTGCTCGCCCATCCGGATCCGGCGACGGCCCCCGGCCATATCGCCGACCCCGATATCGATTCGCCGGTGAGCCGTCAGCTCGCCTCCGGCGCCTCACATAATCTTTTGCATTTGACGCGTCCCGTCGACGAGAAAACCGGCAAGGCAAAGACGGCGATCACGGTCGACGAGGTTCGAAGGGCGGGACACTTTTTTTCGCAGACATCCGGTACCGGGAACTGGCGGATCGTCATCATCGATCCGGCCGACGATCTCAACCGCAATGCGGCAAATGCCATCCTCAAGATCCTTGAGGAGCCGCCCCGGCGGGCTCTGTTCCTGGTGCTTTCCCACGCGCCCGGGAAACTGCTGCCGACAATCCGCTCCCGGTGCCAGCCTTTGAGGCTGTCGCCTTTGGGAGAAAACGACCTCTCACGGGCGCTGGCTGGCCTCGGCATGCCGCTCGATGGAGGCAAGACGGAAGAGACGGTGCTGTCGCTGTCCAAGGGCAGTGTTGCGCAGGCATTGAAGCTGCTGAATTACGGCGGCACGGAAATCATCGCGGCGTTCGACGAAGTAATCGCGGCGGAAGGCGCGACGGCCCGCAAAGCGATGCATCGGCTCGCAGATGTGCTGTCCGGCAAGGAGAGTGAAGTGATCTTCGGCTTTTTCGTGGAACATCTGAGCGACCATCTTATCGCGCGGGCACGCGATGCGGCGCTGGCCGGAGACCTCGCAACCGCTGACCGGCAGGCCAAGCTCGTCAGCAATATCGGCGAAAAGATCGCCATCGCGCAGACCTACAATCTCGACCGGAAGCAGACCATTATTTCGATCCTTGACGCTGCGCGGCAATAACCAGGGCATGAGGGGCGGAGACACTTGCAAGGAACTTTGTGTTTCGCATCCGCGAAACATACGCTAAGAGCGGCATCAACTCTTTTTCAAAGTGTCCGAGTGCTTCATGTCCGACAAGACGCCTTATTACATCACCACCGCGATCTCCTATCCGAACGGCAAGCCGCATATCGGGCATGCCTACGAACTGATCGCGACCGATGCCATGGCGCGTTTCCAGCGTCTCGACGGCAAGGACGTCTTCTTCCTTACCGGTACGGACGAGCACGGCCAGAAAATGCAGCAGACTGCGCGCGCCGAAGGCATCTCGCCGGAGGCGCTGGCGGAGCGCAATTCCAGCGAATTCCGTCAGATGGGGAAGCTGTTGAACGCGTCCAACGACGACTTCATCCGCACCACCGAACCGCGTCACCACGAGGCGTCGAAAGACATCTGGAACCGGATGGCGGAAAACGGCGATATCTACAAGGATACCTATGCCGGCTGGTATTCGGTACGCGACGAAGCCTATTACGCCGAGGGTGAAACCGAGGTGCGCGACGGTGTGCGTTATGGACCTCAGGGGACGCCGGTCGAATGGGTCGAGGAGTCGAGCTATTTCTTCAAGCTGTCGGCCTATGGCGACAAGCTCCTGAAGCATTATGAGGAGAACCCGGATTTCATCGGCCCCAACGAGCGCCGCAACGAGGTGATCTCCTTCGTGAAATCCGGCCTCAAGGACCTGTCGGTTTCCCGCACCACTTTCGATTGGGGTATCAAGGTACCGAATGATCCGGCGCATGTGATGTATGTCTGGGTCGACGCGCTTACCAACTACATCACCGCAACCGGCTATCTGGAGGACAAGAGCGGTCCCCGTGCCAAATATTGGCCGGCAGATGTGCACATCATCGGCAAGGACATCATCCGCTTCCATGCAGTCTACTGGCCGGCCTTCCTCATGTCGGCGCAGCTGCCGCTGCCGAAACGTGTCTTTGCGCATGGGTTCGTTCTGAACAACGGCGAGAAGATGTCTAAGTCGCTCGGCAACGTCGTGGACCCGTTCGAACTCATCGAAAAATTCGGGCTCGACTATCTGCGCTACTATCTCTGCCGCGAAATCTCCTTCGGCCATGACGGCAATTGCAACGAGCAGCTGATAGCCGCTCGGGTCAATGCCGACCTCGCCAATGGCATCGGCAATCTCGCAAGCCGGTCTCTCTCGATGATCGTCAAGAATTGCGACGGCAAGCTGCCGGAGCCGGGCGAATTGACGGATGCCGACAAGGAATTGGTGGCCGCCGCCGACGAGATGCTCGCAACCTGCCGCGCAGAAATGGACAAGCAGGCCATTCACCGCGCCCTGGCGGCGGTCATTGGAGTGGTCTCGGAAACCGACCGCTATTTCGCCGCGCAGGCGCCATGGGTGCTGAGGAAAACAGATCCGGCGCGGATGGCTACCGTGCTTTACGTTACGGCCGAAGTCGTGCGGCAGATCGCAATCCTGTTGCAGCCGTTCATGCCGGAGTCATCGGCGAGGTTGCTTGATCTGCTTGCTGTCGCTTCAGACGGCCGCAGCTTCGCGGCGCTCGGCGAAACCGGTCGCCTGAAGCCGGGAACCCTGCTCGAGGCACCGACACCGGTCTTTCCGCGTTATGTGGCTCCGGAAGCGACTGCCTGAGGTTCAAGGCTTATCATGCTGATCGATACACACTGCCATCTGGATTTTCCCGATTTTGCAGAAGAACGCGATGCGATCATCGCGCGGGCCCATGAATCGGGCGTAAAGCAGATGGTGACGATCTCAACCCGGGTGCGGAAACTCGACGGATTGCTCGCAATAGCCGAGAGATACCCTTCCGTGTTCTGCTCGGTCGGAACCCATCCGAACAATGCCGGAGACGAACTCGACGTCCAGACGGAGGACCTGGTTCGTCTTGCGAATGCCCACCAAAAGATCGTCGCGATCGGCGAGGCCGGCCTCGACTATTTCTACGATACCCAGACACCCGCTGACCAGAAGACCGGCTTGATCCGGCATATTGCTGCGGCACGTCAGACCGGACTGCCGCTGGTCATTCACAGCCGCAGCGCCGATGACGACATGATCGAAATTCTGACGACGGAAAGCGGGAAGGGGGCGTTTCCCTTCATCCTGCACTGCTTCTCGTCAGGTGCCGAACTCGCCCGCACGGGCGTGGAGCTCGGCGGCTATGTCTCGTTTTCCGGCATTCTGACCTTTCCCAAATCGGAGGATCTGAGGGAGATTGCCAAAAGCGTGCCGCTCGACCGGCTGCTGGTCGAAACCGATGCACCTTATCTGGCGCCCAAACGCTGGCGCGGCAAGCGCAACGAACCTTCATACGTGGTCAACACGGCCGAGGTTCTCGCTGAATGCAAGGGCGTCAGTTACGAGGAGATCGCGCGGATCACGACGGAGAACGCATTGCGCATTTTCTCCAGGATGCCGAGGCTCTGACCGTGGCTCGCTATCGCCGGCGCTTCACCATCCTCGGCTGCTCCTCGTCGCCCGGCGTTCCGCGGTTGAATGGAGACTGGGGCGCCTGCGACCCGAGCAATCCGAGAAACAGGCGTACCCGTGCCGCCTTCATGGTCGAACAGATCGCGCCGGATGGCGGCAGCACGGTCGTCGTGGTCGACACCGGGCCTGATTTTCGGGAGCAGATGATCGCCAATCGCGTCCAGCGCGTCGATGCGGTTCTCTATACCCATGCCCATGCCGACCACCTGCACGGTATCGATGACCTGCGCGGGTTTTTCATTCTTCAAAAGCACCGCATTCCGATCTATGCTGACCCGTTCACCATGGAGCGTATCAGGCAGGGGTTCAGGTATTGTCTTGAAACTCCACCAGGTGGCAATTATCCGCCGATCGTCCAACCCGTGCTCATTGAGACAATGGACGAGCCGATCATCATTGACGGTCCCGGCGGGCCGATCCGCTTCCTGCCCCATATGCAGGTCCACGGCGACATCAATTCGCTCGGCTTCAGGATTGGCGGCGTGGCGTATTGCAGCGATGTAAGCGACTTTCCGGCAGAAAGCGTCAGCAAGCTCGGCGGTCTCGATGTCTTGATCATCGACTCGCTGCAGTACCGTTATCATCCAAGCCATCTCTCGATCGATCAGGCGCTTGAATGGATCGCGCGGCTAGCGCCAAAACACGCGATCCTGACCCACATGCACATTCCGCTGGACTACGAAACGGTGATGGGCGAAACGCCGCCGCATGTGGAGCCAGCCTATGACGGCCTGGCTTTCGAGGTCGAAATCGATCTCTGATCGCAACCCACTTCTTTGATACCTTTTAGTTCCATAATCTATCTTATGTGATCTTTGTATGTAGAGGCTATTTAGTAATGCGACAGTTGGGCCAGTTAGAGATGCGACAGTCTCGCCTCTCGACGCACTGGTCAAAGCCAACGTTGGGAGCAA
>NZ_SOEM01000037.1:0-26110 GCF_004368875.1 Neorhizobium sp. R1-B | reverse complement strand
CCTTCCGCAGTTGCGCTTCACTTCGCTCGCCATGACCAGCTTACGGTGGGACTTCCACCCACAAGAATGCGCCCATGCTGGGCGCACAACAAAAGGCGAGCGTCCCGTAACGCTCGCCCGATCTCCAAAGTTCCGGAACGATCAATGCTGTGCGGCGTGCTCCGGCTTTCCCTTCCGCTTCGTAGAAGCCATCTTGTCGAGTTCCTTTTCTGTCATGGATTTCTCCATGCTTTTCGAGGCTCCCTTGAGCTCGCTCTTCTTGATGTCGCCACGCTTGGCAGCCAGGGCGGCACCGGCTGCTTTCTGTTGTGCTTTGGATTTTGCAGGCATATCGGCCTCCTCGTATTTTCACTCTGGAAAACAACATGGCGCCGCCGCTTTGGTTCCAGATTTTGAGACGGAACATGTGGTCCATTGACGGGTTGTTCTGCTGAGCTGCCGCGCGTGTCAGCGGCTTCAGAACGCAGAAAGGGCCAACAATGAGCGAGAAACGCAACACCGCAGCCGGCGGCGACTCCTCCCGTTTCGAACAGGAGGGACGGGAAAGAGTGGAGGATGCCCTTCACGCGCAGATGGACATGACCAACCAGGAGGCACTCAAGGAAGCCGCAAGGATGGGGGGCGGCGATACGTATCTCGTCCAAACCGATCTCGAAGACCGAGACCAGCGCGAGGACACCGACCAGCCGGATGGCCGCGCCAGCCCGATGGCGAACGCCGATAATCCCGAACGCTGACCTGATCTCCTGATCCGGAAAGGGGTCGAAGCGGAACCTACAGGCGCACCTGAGTGTTCCCCTGCGCGAGCCGAGATTGGGAGAGCTTGATGAACGCCGAAGCCAATGCAGCGCTGACCCTCACTCCGAGATCGGAGAAGGACGCGTTGAAGAACGAGCCAGACATGGAGGTGAAGGCTTCGCCGACGCTGGCGGATGCCGATTCGGAATCCTTCGTTGCCGGGGCTCTGGAGGATCTGGTCAACTGCCACATCCCGTTCCTTTTGGCCGGGACTTTTGCGGTCAGCGCCTATACCGGCATTTCCCGCCCGACCAAGGATCTGGATATCTTCTGCCGGGCGGGCGACTACGCCCGCATCCTCGCCCATTTCAAGGAGAAGGGCTACGAGATCGAGGTGGAAGACGACCGTTGGCTCGGCAAGGTGAAGAAGGGCCGGCACTTTTTCGACGTGATTTTCGCCGGCTCGAACGGCACCATGCCGATCGGCGATACCTGGTTCGAGAACGCCCGTCAGATCGAGATGAACGGCCACAAGGTGCGCATCATCGCGCCCACGGAGCTCGTCTGGTCGAAATGCTTTGTGCAGCTTCGCCACAGATATGATGGCGGCGACATCGTCCACGTCATCTTGCGGGCGCATGACCAGATCGACTGGCAGCGGCTTCTCAATCACATGGAAGTGCATTGGGAGGTGTTGCTGATCCACCTCCTGAACTTCCGCTGGATCTATCCGACCGAGCGGGACAAGGTGCCCGACTGGCTGCTGGACGAACTGCTTGACCGGCTGAAGGCGCAGCGCGAACTGCCGCTGCCGCAGATGAAGATCTGCCGCGGCCGCATGTTCAGCCGGGTGGATTTCGAAATCGACGTGAAGGAATGGGGTTTCGCGGACGTAGGCGGAGAAGGTGAACTGCGCGAAGGCGTACAGCAGGAAACGGCACAAGGAGGAACGGTGTGACCAAGGAGACGGATGTAAACAACGACGCCGCCAAGGCCGGAGCAAAGAAGGCGAATGGCAAGGCTAAGATCGCCGCCATGGGCGACCTGCATGTCAAGGAGCACGGCACGACATCCTACAAGGAATTGTTCACCGAGATTTCCCAGAACGCGGACATATTGGTGCTGACCGGCGACCTCACCGACCTTGGGAAGGTGAAGGAGGCCGAGATCCTTGCTGCCGACCTGCACTCCTGCTCGATTCCCATCGTCGGCGTCCTCGGCAATCATGACTACGAATGCGGCTGCGTGGAGGAAGTGACGCATATCCTGAAGGATGCCGGCGTCCACCTCCTGGAAGGACAGGCCGTCGAGATCAACGGTGTCGGTTTCGCAGGCGTGAAAGGCTTTGCCGGCGGATTTGGCCGGCATATGCTCGGCTCCTTCGGGGAGCCGGCGATCAAGGCGATGGTCACCGAAAGCGTCGAAGAGACGATGCGGCTCGAAAACGCCCTCCGCCAGGTGCGCTCCGAGCGCGCCATGGTCATCCTCCATTATGCCCCCATCCGCGAGACGGTGGCCGGCGAACCGGAGGAAATCTATCCTTTTCTCGGCTCATCACGTCTCGCAGAGACCATCGATCGCTTCCCGGTTAAAGCCGTCGTCCACGGCCACGCGCACCGAGGCACCTACCAGGGCAAGACGCCCGGCGGCGCCCCGGTCTATAACGTCGCATCACATATCGAGAAGCCGACCGGCAAGCCCTATGCGTTGTTGGAGCTTTAGAAGGCGTCGCCGTCTCTTTGCGATTGCGACGTCTCGATCACAGCCTCAATCACGGTTACACATGCAGCGCATGCCCGAGCGCCTTCAGCGCCGCCTCCGCGAAAGCTTCTGACTGGGTCGGATGCGCATGGATCGTGCCGGCGATATCCTCCAGCCTCGCTCCCATCTCGATCGCGAGCGAAAAGGCGGCGGAGAGCTCTGAAATTCCCACTCCTACGCCCTGAATGCCGAGCACCAGGTGATTGTCGGCGCGTGCCACCACGCGCACAAAACCTTCTTCGGACGACAGCGTCATCGCGCGACCGTTGGCCGTGAAGGGGAACTGGCCGATCTTGACCTCGCGGCCCGCTGCCCTCGCCTCATCCGGCGACAGCCCTACCGACACGATTTCCGGATCGGTGAAGCAGACGGCGGGAATGGCGCGCTTGTCCCAGTTTCGGCGTTTGCCCGAAACGATTTCCGCCACCATTTCGCCCTGCGCCATCGCCCGGTGCGCTAGCATGGGTTCGCCGGTCACGTCGCCGACCGCATAGATGCCGCGCATCGAGGTGCGGCACTGGTCGTCTATCCGGAGATACCTTCCGTCCATATCGAGTTCCAGTTCCTCGCGGCCCCAGCCGTCGGTCACCGGCTTGCGGCCCACCGTCACCAGCACCTTGTCGGCGGCGATCCGTCTTTCCTCGCCGTCGGCCGTTTCGGCGAGCAAGGCTTCGCCGTTCGCAGACATGCCCTTCACCTTGGTGCCCAGCAATATCTCAACACCCAGCGCCGAGAGCCGCTTCGCGACTGGCTGGGTGATCTGGCTGTCGTAGAGCGGCAGGATGCGATCGAGCGCTTCGACGACCGTCACCTTTGAGCCGAGCTTGGCGAAGGCGATGCCGAGTTCGAGGCCGATATAACCGGCGCCGACCACGGCTAGCCTTTCCGGCACCTGGGTCAGGGACAAGGCGCCGGTGGAGGAAAGCACCTTGCCCCCGAAAGGCAGCATCGGCAGTGCGACCGGCGCCGATCCGGTCGCAATCACGATGTTTTCGGCGCGGATGACCTGCTGGCCGGTCTCGGTCTCCACCTCCACCGTCTTGCCGTCTCGAAATTTCGCACGCCCGACGACGATTTTCACGCCTGCCTTCTTGAGCAAACCCGAGACGCCCATGGTCAGCCGGCCGGTGATGCCGTCCTTCCAGGCCATGGTCTTTGCCAGCTCGATGGCCGGGCTTTCGGCCCTGATGCCCATGGCATTGCGGCCGGCGGCCATGGCGACCGCCTTATGAAAATCGTCGGCCGTGTGGATCAGTGCCTTGGAGGGAATGCAGCCGATATTGAGGCAGGTGCCGCCCGGCTTCGCCATTTCGACGATGACCGTATCGACGCCGAGTTGACCGGCCCGGATGGCGGACACATAGCCACCCGGGCCGGCACCGATGACGAGGAGCTTGCAGGTGATTTCTTTCATTGTTCTTTCCCCACCTCACTCGTCGACGAATATCAGCGCTGGCGTTTCCAGAAGCGCTTTCAGCCGCTGCACGAAGGTTGCCGCATCCCAGCCGTCGACCACGCGATGATCGAAACTGGAAGACAGGTTCATCATCTTGCGCGGCACGAATTGCGTGCCATCCCAATGCGGTCGTATCGCCAGCTTGTTGACGCCGACGATCGCCACTTCCGGATGGTTGATGACCGGCGTTGAGACGATGCCGCCCATGGCGCCGAGCGAACTGATCGTGATCGTCGAGCCGGTCAGTTCCTCCCGCTGCGCCGTGCCATTCTTCGCCGCATCGCTCAACCGCGCCATCTCGCGGGCACAGTCGAAGATATCCCGCGCCTCGGCATGCTTGACGACCGGCACGACAAGCCCGGCCGGAGTTTGCGCCGCAATGCCGATATGCACGCCGCCGAACTGGCGGATGACGCCCGCCTCGTCGTCGAAATGCGCATTGATCCCCGGTTGCTCGGCGACTGCCTTCACCATGGCCCGCATCAGGAACGGCAGAATGGTGAGCTTCGGCTTGCCGGGTTTCAGGCTGGCGTTCATGCGGGCGCGCAGTTCTTCGAGCGCGGTCATGTCCACCTCCTCCACATAGGTGATGTGGGGAATGCGGGATTTGGCGAGTGCCATCTTCTCCGCGATGCGGCGGCGCATGCCGACGACCTTGATCTCCTCGATGTTCTTGTTTGGCTGCAGTCTCGCCGCCATGCCCGGACCGTTCTCGCGGCCGAGATATGCGTCCAGATCCTCGTGGGTGATGCGACCGGCCGGGCCCGTCCCCGAGACCTGACGCAGATCGATACCCGCTTCCTTCGCCCGCAGCCGGACAGCGGGAGAACCAAGCGGTTTCTCGCCTTCAGCGCGCGGAGCCCCGTGAGGAACGCCGGCTGTTTTCGGTGCCGCGGCGACCCGCAGCGGTGCAATGTCGGGAGCCAGCTTGGGCTTTTCCGCTGCTGGCTCCTGTTTCGGCTCCATCGAAAGCGACACCGGTTGGGACGCGGGGATTTCCGCCTCCGGTTCTTCTTCGTCCTCGGCACCTGCGGTCTTGATCTTCAGGATAACCGTGCCGGTGGGGATAACGTCTCCCACTTCCCCGTGCCGCCAGGTCACTTCGCCTTCCACCGGAGAGGGGATCTCGACGGTCGCCTTGCCGGTCATCACGGCGGCGAGCACCATGTCCTCGCGCACAAGGTCGCCGACACTGACATGCCATTCGACGAGCTCGGCTTCCGCGACCCCTTCGCCGACATCCGGCAGCTTGATAATTCTCTCAGCCATCGCTCAGGCCTCCATCATGTCGCGCAACGCCTGGCCCACCCGGACAGGTCCCGGGAAATAGTCCCATTCCTGCGCATGCGGATAAGGCGTATCCCAGCCCGCGATGCGCACGACCGGCGCTTCGAGGTGGTAAAAACAATGCTCCTGCACCAGCGCCGCAAGTTCCGCGCCGAAACCGGAGGTCAGCGTCGCCTCATGCACCACCATGCAGCGGCCGGTCTTCCTGACGGACTCCACGATGGTTTCGAGATCGAGCGGCATCAGCGTGCGCAGGTCGATGATTTCCGCATCGATGCCGGTCTCCTCCGCCGTTGCCTCAGCCACATGCACCATGGTGCCGTAGGCGAGAATGGTCACGGCCGAGCCCTCCCGCCGGACGACCGCCTTGCCGAGCGGCACGGAATAGTGCTCTGAGGGCACTTCCCCCAGCGGATGGCCCGCCCACGACGTCACCGGCCGGTCGTGATGGCCGTCGAACGGACCGTTATAGAGCCGCTTCGGCTCCAGGAAGATCACCGGATCCGGATTCTCGATCGAGGAGATGAGCAGGCCCTTGGCATCATAGGGATTGGAGGGCACCACGACCTGGAGGCCGCAGACATGGGTGAACAGCGCCTCTGGGCTCTGGCTGTGCGTCTGCCCGCCGAATATGCCGCCGCCGGTCGGCATCCGCACCACCATTCCGCAGGTGAATTCCCCGTTCGAGCGGTAGCGCAGCCGTGCCGCCTCCTGGGTGAGCTGGTCATAGGCCGGATACATGTAATCGGCGAACTGGATCTCGATGCAGGGTTTCAGCCCGTAAGCCGCCATGCCGATCGCCGTGCCGACGATACCGGATTCATTGATCGGCGCATCGAAACAGCGCGTCTTGCCGTATTTCTGCTGGAGCCCCTGAGTGCACCGAAAAACGCCGCCGAAATAACCGACATCCTCGCCGAACACGACCACGCTGTCGTCACGCTCCATCGACACGTCGATGGCGCTGCGGATAGCCTCGATCATCGTCATGCGAGCCATGGGAAGGCCTCCATGCAAATAGAATGGGGGTCGCGAATGGAGTTCCGCCGGAGCGACGAACTCCCGATGATCTCACCCCTTGAGGGGGAGATCGGCAAGAGGCATGGCTTACCACCCAATCTACCGACAGCCGAGGATGCGAACAGGATATACATATTGGTCATCTCCGCCTCCCTCACACCCCCGCCTGCTGCCGCTGCCGCTTCAGATGCGGCGGCATTTCCGCGTAGACGCCTTCGAACATGTCGCGCATCGACGGCCGGCCGCCGGAATGCAGCGTGCCGTGGCGTTCCGCCTCCTTCTGGGCGGCAACGACCGTGTCGCGGATTTCCGCTTCCATCTGCTTGTGACGCTCCTCGCTCCAGGCGCCGACGCGGATCAGATGGTTCTTCAGCCGGATCACCGGGTCGCCGAGCGGCCAGGCCTCCGACTCCTCCTTGGGGCGATAGGCAGAAGGATCGTCGGAGGTGGAATGGGCGCCGACGCGGTAGGTGACGTATTCGATCAGCGTCGGGCCGATGTTCCGGCGCGCCCGCTCCGCCGCCCATTTGGCGACTGCATGCACCGCAAGATAATCGTTGCCGTCGACGCGCAAGGACGGCAGACCGTAGCCCAGCCCACGCGCTGCAAATGTGCCCGAACCGCCGCGCGCAACGCCCTGGAAGGTGGAAATCGCCCACTGATTGTTGACGACGTTGAGGATGACCGGCGCGCGATAGGTGGACGCAAAGACCAGGGCGGAATGGAAATCCGACTCCGCAGTGGACCCGTCGCCAATCCAGCCGGCTGCGATCTTCGTGTCGTTCTTGATCGCAGACGCCATGGCCCACCCCACCGCCTGCACATATTGGGTCGCAAGATTGCCTGATATCGTGAAGAAGCCGTAGTCCTTCGCCGAATACATGATCGGCAGTTGCCGGCCCTTCAGGGGATCGGCGTCGTTGGAATAGATCTGGTTCATCATCTCGACCATCGGATAGCCGCCGGCTATCAAAAGGCCTGCCTGACGATAGGTCGGGAAATTCATGTCGCCCGGCTGCAGCGCTTTGCGGAAGGCGCAGGAGACCGCCTCTTCGCCAAGATGCTGCATATAGAAGGAGGTCTTGCCTTGCCGCTGCGCCATCAGCATACGGCTGTCGAAGGTGCGGAGGAGCATCATGTGCCTCAGCCCCTCCATCAGTTCCTCATTGGTCAGCGTCCCGGCCCAGGGGCCGACAGCCTCGCCTTCCCGGTTCAGGACCCGGATGATGGAAAAGGCGAGATCGCGGATCGTTTCGGGATCGACGTCCACTTCCGGCCGGCGCACGGAACCCGCCTTCGGAATGGTCACATTGGAGAAATCCGGCTTGCCTCCCGGCCGCACCTCCGGCTCCGGCACATGAAGACTTAACTTGCCCGGCAGGCCGAACTTCATGTCATCCGTCATTCGCTTCTCCTCCCAAAGAACCGGGTATTGTCCCGTTCAACGCGGCGCCATGCGAAGCGCTCCGTCGAGACGGATGACTTCGCCGTTCAGCATCGGGTTTTCGATAATGTCGCGCACCAGCCGCGCATATTCCGAGGGCCGGCCGAGCCGCGGCGGAAACGGCACGGATTTGCCGAGCGAGGAGCGCACCTCTTCGGAAAACCCCGCCATCATCGGCGTCTCGAATATGCCGGGCGCAATCGTCATCATGCGGATACCGTCGCGGGCAAGCTCTCGGGCAATCGGCAGCGTCATGCCGGCAACGGCCGCCTTGGACGCGGAATAGGCCGCCTGACCGATCTGCCCGTCATAAGCGGCAACCGAGGCAGTGGCGACCAGCACGCCGCGCTCGCCTTCCTCGTTTGGCTCGGCCTTCGCAATCGCCTGCGCCGCCAGCCGGATCACGTTGAACGTGCCGATCGTATTAATCTCCAGAGCGCGCGTGAAGCTTTCCAGCGCATGCACGCGCTCCCTGCCAAGAACCTTCTCCGATGGGGCGATTCCGGCACAGCAGACGGCACCACGAATCGGCCCGTTTGCGGCCTCCGCCTGCGCCACCGCGTTTTCGACGGCGGTGCCGCTGCGCACATCGGTCTTGATGAAGATCGTATCCCTGCCAAGCTCGTTGGCCCTCGCCTGACCGTTCGTCTCATCGAGATCGAGCAGAGCGACGCGACCGCCTGCTTCAACGAGCATTTTTGCTGTCGCAAGGCCGAGGCCCGAAGCGGCCCCCGTCACCAGGAAATTTCCGCCTTCTATCTTCATCCTTGCCTCTCAGTTTGCCAGGCCGCGGGCGATGATGATCTTCTGGATGTCGGACGTGCCTTCGTAGATCTGGCAGACGCGGACATCGCGGTAGATGCGCTCGACCGGGAAATCGGAGATATAGCCATAGCCGCCGAGCGTCTGAATCGCCTCGGAGCACACCTTCTCCGCCATCTCAGAGGCAAAGAGCTTCGCCATGCAGGCTTCGTCCAGGCAGGGCTCGCCGCGATCCTTCAGCCGTGCGGCATGCAGCACAAGCTGACGCGCCGCCTCGATCTGGGTCTTCGCTTCCGCCAGCCGGAAGGCAATGGCCTGATGCTCGAGCAGCAGCTTTCCGAATGTCTTGCGCTCCTTGGCATAGGTGAGTGCCACGTCGAAGGCCGCCTGCGCCATGCCGACGCATTGGGCGGCGATACCGATACGTCCGGCCTCCAGGCCAGAAAGCGCGATCTTCAGGCCTGCGCCTTCCGGTCCGATTCGCTGGCTTTCGGGAATGCGCAGGTTGTCGAACATCAGCGCCGCGGTATCCGACGCCTTCTGCCCGAGCTTGTCCTCGACCTTGGATATCGAAAAGCCCGGAACATCCGTGGAGGTGACGAAAGCCGAAATGCCCCGTTTGCCGGCCGAAGGGTCTGTGACAGCGAAAATGATGACCGTTCCGGCAATCTTGCCGGACGTGATGAACATTTTCGAGCCGTTGATGACGTAGTCGCCTCCGTCCCTGGTCGCCCGGGTTCGGATGGCTGCGGCATCCGAACCCGTATCCGCCTCGGTCAGCGCGAAGGCTCCGATGTGCCGTCCCTCTGCGAGCGGCCGCAGGAACTGTTCCTTCTGCTCGTCGGAAGCATGCGCGTCGATGAGCGAACAGACGGGTGAATTATGGACGCTGACCAGCGTCGAGACCGCACCGTCGCCGGCGGCGATTTCCATCAGTGCGCTCGCATACGCCACATAGGAACAGCCGACGCCGCCCCACTCCTCGCTCGTGCGCATGCCCAGAAAACCCAGTTCGCCAAGCTGCTGGAGCACCTCCGGCTCGATCGCGTGCGCCTTCTCGCGCGCCGCCGCACCGGGCCTCAGCACCTCGCGGGAAAACTCCGCGGCCGTCGAACGGATGAGCTCCTCCTCATCTGTCAGCATGCAAAGATCTCCTCCTCGAAACCGTCTGCATTTCCCCTAATCTAGAGCCGGAATCGCTGGCGGGCCACTCCCGCGAACTTGCGATTTATTGCTCATTTCAGCAATTTTATTACGCGCCGATGGAAGGATGGAACTTGCAGGCCCCTCGACCGTTTGCCGGTCTCTTTTAATGGGGCTGATCGATAATGTCGGACGTCAATGCCGCTGCCGAATTCCGGACTTTTCCGAAGACTTGGGGAGCCGAATATGTCGCCGCCGGCGAGGTCCGGTTCCGCCTCTGGGCGCCGGGCCAGGAGACCGTGACACTTCGGCTGGACGGCGACGATACCGAAATGACCCGCACCGACGACGGCTGGTTCGAGCTTCTTGCCACAGGCATCGCACCGGGTGTCGAATACAGCTACGTCCTCGCCGACGGCATGACGGTTCCCGATCCCGCTTCGCGCGGCCAGAAGGGCGACGTCAACGGACCCTCGCTGGTCATTGACCCCACCAGCTACGCTTGGCAAAACACTGACTGGAAGGGCCGCCCTTGGGAGGAGACGGTCGTCTACGAACTCCATATCGGCACCTTCACCAGGGACGGCACGTTCCGGGCTGCAATCGACAAACTGCCCTATCTCGTCGAGCTCGGCATCACCATGATCGAGGTCATGCCGGTCGCCCATTTCGGCGGCAACCGCGGCTGGGGTTATGACGGCGTGCTGCTCTATGCGCCGCACGCAGCCTACGGTCCGCCGGAGGATTTCAAGGCCTTCATCGATGCGGCCCACGGCCATGGTCTGTCGGTGGTGCTGGATATCGTGCTCAACCACTTCGGACCGGAAGGCAATTATCTGCCGCTGCTTGCGCCATCTTTCTTCCACGAGGAAAAAATGACGCCCTGGGGCGCGGCGATCGCCTATGACGTGGAGCCGGTGCGCCGCTACATCGTGGAAAACGCCCTTTACTGGCTGGAGGAATTCAACCTCGACGGCCTGCGCTTCGACGCGATCGACCAGATCGAAGATCCGTCCGAAAAGCACGTGCTGATCGAGATCGCCGAACGCATCCGCGCAGAGATCACCGAACGGCCGATCCATCTGACGACGGAGGATTCGCGCAATGTCATTTTCCTGCATCCGCGTGACGAACAGGGTAATGCACCGCTCTTCACCGGCGAATGGAACGACGATTTTCACAATGCTGTCCATGTCTTCGCGACCGGTGAGACCCACGCCTATTACAAAGATTTCGCCAAAAACCCGGAACAGCTGGTGGCCCGGGTGCTCGCCGAAGGTTTTGCCTATCAGGGAGAAGTCTCGCCGCAGAACGGCAAGAAGCGCGGCGTCAAAAGCGTCGACCAGCCGCCCGTCGCCTTCGTGGACTTCATCCAGAACCACGACCAAGTGGGTAACCGGGCGCAAGGCGAGAGGCTGATTTCGCTCGCCGGTCCGGACAGGACGAAGGTGCTGCTCGCGACGCTTCTGCTTTCGCCCCATATCCCGCTCCTCTTCATGGGCGAGGAATATGGCGAGACCAACCCGTTTCTGTTCTTCACGGATTTCCACGGCGATCTGGCCAAGATCGTTCGCGAAGGCCGCCGCAAGGAGTTCGAGGGTCACGCCGGTCACGAGGGCGATGCGGTGCCCGATCCCAATGCCAAAAAGTCCTTCGACGTCTGCAAGCTCGATTGGAGTAAGCTTGAAACCAGCGACGGCGGAGATTGGCTGGCGCTGACGAAGGAACTGCTGGAACTTCGCAGGCGCTATGTCGTGCCGCTGCTCGGATCGGCAGGTGGCCGCAGCGGCAAGGTGGTGAAGACGGGCAAAGGCTTCCTCGCCGTTTCGTGGAGCTTCCCCAAGGGCACGCTTTCGCTTGCTCTCAACATCAGCGATCGGGACCATGAGCTGCCGGAACAACCGGGCAGGGTGATCTTTGCCTTGCCGGAGACGGGAAAGCGTCTGCCGCCGAACTCGGTACTGGTCAGCGTCGAACCCGCGGGAGAGGCTCTATGAGCATACCGCTCGCCACCTATCGCATCCAGTTTCGCAACGGCATGACCTTCGACCGAGCCGCGGCCCTGGTGCCCTATCTGAAGCGTTTGGGCATCAGCCATCTTTATGCCTCGCCGATCTTCACCGCCACAACCGGCTCGACGCATGGCTATGATGTCACGAACGCCAATGAGGTCGAACCGACGATCGGCGGCCGCGAGGGTTTCGAACGGATGGTCAAGGCGCTCAAGGCGGAGGGCCTCGGTCTCATCCTCGATATCGTGCCGAACCACATGGCCGCCTCGCTGGAAAATCCATGGTGGCGGGACGTGGTGGAGAACGGCGAAAAAAGTGCCTATGCCCGCCATTTCGACATCGACTGGAGCCGACGCCTGACGCTGCCCTTTCTCGGCGACAGGTTCGAGAAGGTTCTGGAAGCCGGCGAGATATCCGTGAAAGCCGACCCGCAGACGGGCAGGCCTGCTTTGGCCTATTTCGACGCCTTCTATCCTCTCGACCCGGCGAGCTACCAAGGCCGAGAAGCGGAAACCCTGTCGATCACAGACAGGAGAGAGATCGCCAGGCTGCATGACGAGCAGCCCTATAGGCTGATCTCCTGGCGGGACGCGCCGCGCGAGCTTTCCTACCGCCGCTTCTTCGAAGTCACCGGCCTTGCCGGCGTCCGGGTGGAGGACAGCAAGGTCTTCGACGACACCCACCGGTTCATCCTCGAACTCGTCCATAGCGGCAAGGTGGACGGCCTGCGCGTCGACCATGTGGATGGAGTTGCCGATCCCAAGGGATATCTTGAACGGCTGCGCCACGAGGCCGGCCCCGACTGCTACATCATCGTCGAAAAGATCCTTGGCGAAGGCGAACACATCCCAGCGGAGTGGCCGATTTCCGGCACGACCGGTTACGAGTTCATCGCGGCCGTCAGCGATGTGCTGGTCGATGCCGACAAGCTCGATATCCTGCGTGACGCCTATGGGCGGGTGACTGGCAAGCCTGCCGACATGGCGGCCGCATTGCGCGCCGCCAAGCTGCTGATGACGGATCACAATTTCTCGGGTGAAGTGGCCAGCCTGTTGAAGCTCGCCATGCAGATCAGTCAGGCCGAGGACCGGGAGTGCTCGCTCCCCGAAACCTCGATCAAAACCGCGCTGCGCGAGCTGTTGGTGGCCTTCCCCGTCTATCGTACCTATGGCACGCGTGAAGGGATGCCGCCTGAAGGCCGGCAGCGGCTCTCCGAGGTTCTCGACAGGGTGCGCAACAGCCCAACTGCGCCGGACGATCACGCCCTCTCCTTCCTCGAGCGCATCCTGATCGGCGACGTAGAGCAATCGGCCGCAGGTCCCGCCTCCATCTTTCGCACCCGCTTTCAGCAATTGACCGGTCCGCTGATGGCGAAATCGGTCGAAGACACGCTTTTCTTCCGCCACCATATGCTGCTGGCGCTGAACGAGGTTGGCAGCGAGCCGCTACCTCGCGTCTTTTCGCTCGACCGGTTCCATCAGGAGATGCAGACCCGTCTCAAGCGGCAGCCGGATGCCCTCTCCGGCACCTCCACTCATGATACGAAGCGTGGCGAGGATGCTCGCGCCCGTCTCTTCACGATAACGGAAGCGCCCGACCTATGGGCCGAGGCGGTTGCCCGCTGGCGCGATATGAACAAGGCGGGGGTCGTTGTTCTGGCCGATGGTCCGGCGCCCGACCCCGGCGTCGAGTGGATGCTCTATCAGGCGCTTGCCGGAGCCTGGCCGAACGACCTGCGCCCGGAAGATCGTCAAGGTCTGGAGTCGCTGGAGGCGCGTTTTGCCGCCTATGTGGAAAAGGCGTTGCGCGAGGCAAAGCTTCGAACCAACTGGGGCAATGCCAATCAGGCCTATGAGGATGCCGTCATCGCTTATGCCCGCCGGCTGTTATCACCCGACAACCGGATGTTCCTGGCGGATTTCACCCATACGCTTCGCCCTTTCATTCGCGCAGGCCTGGTAAACGGCCTCACCCAGACGATTGTCAAACTCACCGCTCCCGGAGTGCCCGATATCTACCAAGGCAGCGAGGGCCTCGACCTTAGCCTGGTGGATCCGGACAACCGGCGGGAACCGGACTTCGGGGCGCTGCAGGAACGGCTTTCGGAAAAGGGAAAACTCGCCTCGTCGGAAGAGGAGGAATGGCAGAGTGGAAAACTGAAACAGCAGGTCATCGCGGCCCTGCTGCGCCTTCGCCAGGAAGCCCCGACGCTGTTTCGCAAGGGCGAGTATGTGCCGCTTGGCGTGACCGGCAAGCGAGCGGGGAATATCGTCGCCTTCGCCCGCGCGGAAGCCGACGACGCGATCGTGGTGATCGCCCCGAGGCTCGTTTTCAATGCGCTTCACACGGGCGTGTCGGAACCTCGTTCCGAACGATGGGCGGAGACCGAGATCACCCTTCCGGAGAGGCTCGCAAACCGCCGTTATCGCGACATCTGCAGCGGCAAGAGTATCGATCCGAAGGAACGGATTCCGGTTAGCTGGGTCTTCGCCGAACACCCCTTCGGCCTTCTGCTGGCGGAGTGATGGCGCAGCAAATAAGGCACCGATCCGCCTGGGTCCGGTGCCTCTGATAACTCTCCCTCGAGCCTTGCCTCTCAACCGATGCCGATAAAGGACAAGATGGCAAGAACGATAACGACGGCTCCAACGAGCCAGACAATGCTGTTCATGACGATCTCCTGTTCAGGTTGCCGTTTGGAAGCAAAGCCTCCAGATAAAATTAATCAAGCTAAATCAAGCGAATCCGACGAGGTTTAAAACCGCGATCACAATCACCACGGCGCCGACCAACCAAACGATGCTGTTCATGGCATTCTCCTTTCCTTGTTGTGGATTTGAACGGCGCGGGCGTAAAAAGGTTCCGGCAACGGGACTTGGAACAAACGCCTCCTCCGGGTGTTGAACGAGCGTCGTGCGAGGCTGCGAGCTTTGCCCAACGGGTGGGGAAATGGACGAAAAAAACTCCCGAAACGAGATTGTGGACGGCACGAGTTCTTCCCGCCCGCCCCCCAGGGTCGTCATCGTCGGCGCCGGCTTCGGCGGCCTCGCAGCAGCCCGTGAGCTCGGCAATACCGAGGTGGATGTCACCGTTATCGATCGGCGCAACCACAACCTGTTCCAGCCGCTGCTTTACCAGGTCGCCACGGCCGCCCTGTCGCCGGCGGACATTTCAGAACCGATCCGCCGTACCCTCGGACGCTACCGCAATATCAAGGTCATGCTGGCGGAAGTGGCCGGCGTCGATGCTGCGGCGAAAACGGTGAAGCTCGATGACGGAAACGAGGTCGCCTACGATCGGCTCGTGATCGCCACCGGTTCGGAATACAATTATTTCGGTCACGACGACTGGCGGGCCTGGGCCCCAGGCCTGAAAACCATTCACGAAGCCCGGCTGATCCGCCAGCGCCTGCTGCTTGCTTTCGAGAAAGCAGAACTTTCCCACGATCCCGAAGAGAAAAAGGCGCTGCTGACCAGCGTCATCATCGGCGGCGGCCCGACGGGTGTCGAGATGGCCGGCGCGATTGCGGAACTCGGGCACTTCATGATTACCCGCGACTTTCGCAAGCTGGAGCCCGACCATATGAGGGTGATCCTCATCGAGGCAGGCCCCAAGATACTGTCGGCCTTTCCAGACGATCTCACGGCCTATGCCCGGCAGGCACTGGAAAAGATGGGGGTCGAGGTGATGACCGGCGTAGCGGTGGAGGCGATCAGCAAGAACGAGGTGGTGGCAGGCTCCATGCGTATCCGCACCGGCTGCGTCATCTGGGGAGCCGGCGTCAAGGCATCTCCCGCAGGCAGATGGCTTGGCATCGAGGGCAAGGCAGGCGGGCGGATTCCGGTCGAGCCCGATCTTTCCGTCACTGGCTTTCCGGATGTCTATGCCATCGGCGACACGGCCCTCGGACTTGCTGAAGACGGCAAACCGCTGCCCGCACTCGCCCAGGTCGCCAAGCAGGAGGGAGAATATCTCGGCAAGGCTTTAGGCGCCAGTTTGCTGGCTGGTAAACCAGTCGAACCGTTCCGCTTCCGCAACCGCGGCAATACGGCGGTCGTGGGGCGCAATTCCGCGATCTTCGATTTCGGCAGATGGACGCTCAAGGGCTGGTTCGCCTGGCTTCTTTGGGCGCTGGTGCACGTTTATCTGCTGGTCAATTTCGAAAAGCGGCTGCTCGTCAGCATCCAGTGGATCTGGCGCTACCTGACCCGCCAGCGCGGAGCACGGCTGATCGACGAAAATGCAGCCTCCTTCGTGCCGTCTTCCACGCAAAGGACAGAGACATGAACACTGCCAACCCTCAGCTTGAAGGCCTCTATCTGGCGCTTGCCGCCGTCAACCGGCTTCTCGTCGACAAGGGGCTCGTGTCGAACGCCGAACTGCAGGATGTCCTTCAAGCCACGGAGCGCGCAGTATTGGCCGACGACAAGCCGCTCAACGTGTCGAGCTCCCATCAGAAGGCAGTAGCCTTTCCGATCCGCCTCCTGCTTCTGGCGAACGAGGCGCATGAAGAAGGCAAATCCTTCTGTTTTGATGATCTGGCCAGGGAAATCGGGCGAAGAACCTGAAACGCCGAACGGCGGCCTGCGCACATGCCGCCGTTGTTCTGGGGGGGAGGAGAGCCGGTCAGATCATCGGCTTGCCGCCGGTGACCGCAATCGTGCTGCCGGAGACGTAGCTGGAGAGCGGGTCCGCCAGCATTACATAGGTGGTGGCAAGTTCGGCCGGCTGTCCCGGTCGTTTCATCGGCACCTGCTTGCCGAATTCTTTCACCTTGTCTTCCGGCATCGTCGACGGAATGAGCGGCGTCCAGATCGGACCGGGCGCAACGGCATTGGCGCGAATGCCCTTCTCGGCGAGGAGCTGCGCCAGACCGGCGGTGAAATTCTGGATCGCGCCCTTGGTGGTCGCATAGGCGAGCAGCGACGGGTTCGGGCTGTCGGAATTGATCGACGCGGTGTTGATAATCGCGCTGCCCGGTTTCATATGCGGCACGGCCGCCTTGGTCAGATAGAACATCGCGTGGATATTGACCTTGAAGGTCAGCTCCCACTCCTCGTCCGAAATGTCCTCGATCGATGAAAAAGTGGCCTGATGCGCCGCATTGTTGACGAGGATGTCGATGCCGCCGAGTTCGCTGACGGCCTTGTCGATGATGGCGCGGCAATGAGCCGAGGTCTTGATGTCACCGGGCATAAGCACTGCCTTGCGGCCTGCTTCTTCCACCAGGCGTTTGGTGTCCCTGGCATCCTCGTCCTCATCGAGATACGAGATCAGCAGATCGGCGCCTTCGCGCGCATAAGCAATGGCGACGGCTCGGCCGATACCGCTATCGCCGCCGGTGATGATCGCCTTTTTCCCCGTTAACCGCCCTGCACCGCGATAAGAAAGTTCGCCGTGGTCCGGCACCGGGTCCATACGGCCGGTAAAGCCAGGCATCGGCTGCTGCTGCTCGGGAAAAGGTGGGGTGGGATACTGGGGCATGGAAAGCTCCGTGTTTTTCGTTGGAAAGTTTTATCTTCCAACTAGCCTCACAGCGGGATGTTCCACTTTAGAGCAAGACCTTGCTGAAAAAGAAAAAGGCGCGCCGAAACGCACCTTCCTGCAGTTCACCACCTTAAGCTCCGGGGGTCGCCGCACCATCTCCTCCACGAAGACGCTTCAATTGGGTGACGATCCTCAGAGAACTCGAAGCGCGGGTGGCGGAGAAATCCGAACTCTTCGACAATATCTGCAGCATCTCCTCCGCCTCGTCCGCTGAGATCGTGCCGCGCGCGGCGAGACCGTCGATCAGGACGAGCAGCGCTCCCTCGACGGCCAATGATCGTCGGTGAACTTCCATTTCGATTTCGGCGGTATCAGTCATTGCGGGCTCCTTGAATTCTAACCTCTCGAATGGCTTCAGGAGAAAATTGTTCCTGAATTCGATCGGCACATGGAGCCCGTTCGGCAAACTGCCGGTCAGCTGCCGTCCTTTTGCCGGTCGCCCGCCTGAGTTCCGCCAGGGCCTCTGTCGATCTTTCCCTGCTCCGCCTTGTAGAAATACTGGCTATTGACCAGCCAGCCCTTGAGCGGCCTGAGGGGCAGCAGGCAGGTAATCAACAGCACGGGCAGCGAGATCAGCAGGTGCACCCAGAACGGCGGCTGGAACATCACCTCGATCCACACCGCCAGCGCGACGCTCGGCACGCAGGCGAAGCAGATGACGAAGAATGCAGGACCATCGGCAGGATCGGCAAAAGAATAATCGAGGCCGCAGACCTCGCAGCTCGGCTTCAAAGTCAGAAAGCCGTTAAAGAGATGGCCCTGGCCGCAGCGCGGGCAGCGGCCGCGTATCCCGGTGGTGTACGGGGAAAGAGGCGCCCAGTTCGCTTCATAAGCCATGATATCTGCCTTTCGTGACATAGGGCGGGCTATATCCTTGCGGGATTACCGCCAAACCCGCCCCCATCGCAACATGTTCCCCCGTTGCGCGTCAATCTGCCGCCAATCATGCCGCCTGTTGCGGGCTTCAATCCGAATGGAAGATTGCAGGAGGTGTTCAGAATTCTGTCATCGATCTGTGGCAGGGGAAACAGAAGAGCATAGTCTGGGGCTCTTCCCGAATCGCCTCTCACCTTTGCGGACCGGTATGACATCCGAATATTCAGGCCTGGGCATCGCCTATCGCGATCATTTCACACGTCTCAAATGGCATCGCCTGCGCCGCAGCATGAGCGATCCGCTATTTTCCGCCAGCGTGATGGCGGATGGGTTCCGCCTGGGCGCCTCGACCGAACTCGACCTCAGGGTCCGCGCCGACGGCGGCTTCGTTGTGCTGCACGACGGGGAACTGGAGGGCGAGACGGACGGCAGCGGCCTCGTCCGCCAAGCTTCCGCGCAGGACATCAGACGTCTGCGGATGAAAAAAGCCGGCACCCCGCCGATCCTTAGCGAGGATCTGGCAACCATGCTCGAAGCGGCGCATCCTGACGCGCTGCTGCAATTCGACATGAAGGATGAACTGGCGGTAATCGGCGACCGAGGCCTCGATCATCTCGCCCACCATTTCGCCGGTGCCGGTTCCTCGATCATCGTCAGCGGCGCCGATCTCGACCTCATCCTTGCAGTGAAGGAAAGGCTGCCGGATCTCAAGCGCGGCATCGACCCCACCGACAAGCTCGTCGAGATTTATCGGCATCAGGGCCTCAAGGCTGTGGAAACAGACCTTCGCTCCGATCTCGCCGGGCCGACCGAGCCGGACACCATCTATCTTGCCTGGGAACTCCTGTTGCAGGCCGCCCGCGACGGGCTCGACCTGATCGCCCTCTGCCACGATGCCGGCAAGCTGGTCGATGCCTGGACCTTCAACCTCAAGAACCCCGAAACAGGCTTCAGCGAAACCGAAGCCCACGCCTTCAGGACTTTGATGGCGTTGAAACCGGATCAGATCACCACCGACGAGGCGCCTGCTACCGAACGGGCCTGGGCGAGGATCTCCGACTGATATCTGTCAATCGTCCCAGAACGGCCCCCGATAGACCCGGCGGCTGACCAGCTTCAGGCTGCGGTCCGGCTGGATGATATATTCCTCATCCACCCGTTGGCCGAAGGAATTGCGGAACGTATGCGGCACGAGACTGCCGACGGGCGCCTTTTTCAATCGGGTGCGCGGCTGGCCACCATAGGTGATGCTGCCGGGGATGGGCTCCAGCCCGCCACCAGTATTGAAGCTGCCTGTAGCCGTGCTGCAGCCGGCCAGCATAACGGCAAGACCGGCAATGGCGACGATGTTCTTCATGGGACGATCCTCTGATTGTTCCCGTTTGAGCGGGGACTCGCTGAACTGCTTTTAGCCGCTTGAAGTTCCTTTGCGCCGTTGCGACGCAACAAATCTCCTGTCCATCGGGAAAATATCGGCTACACCTGTGAACCGCCAGGAGTGAAAGAGGGGAATAGCTGCCGTGACGAAGTCTTTTGGAGCCATGTCGATCGCCGAACTCTCCGCGCTTATCCAGACGGGCGCGGCCGACCCGGTCGAAGTGACCGAAACGGTATTCGCCGGCATCGAAGCCTATCCGGACAAGGCGGTTTTCATCACACTTTTCAAGGATCGGGCTTTGGCCGAAGCCTCGGCATCCTCGAAGCGCCTCAAGCAGGGCCGTTCGCTTGGCCTCCTTGACGGTATCCCGATCGCGTGGAAGGACCTGTTCGACATCGAGGGCCTGCCGACCACGGCCGGTTCCAGGGTGCTGAAGGCTGCCGAACCGGCCAAGAATGACGCCGCCGTGGTGGATCTTCTCAAGCAGGCCGGAATGGTTGCCATCGGCCGCACCAACATGAGCGAATTCGCCTTCTCCGGCATCGGCATCAACCCGCACTACGGCACGCCGCATAATCCGCGCAGCAAGGATGGGCCGCGGATTCCGGGTGGTTCCTCCTCCGCTGCGGGCGTTGCGGTCGCCGCAGGGCTCGTGCCTGTCGCGATGGGCACCGACACCGGCGGCTCGGTCCGCATTCCGTCAGCCCTGAACGGCGTCGTCGGCTACAAGGCGACCCGCGGCCGCCATCTCATGCAGGGCGTCTACCCTCTCGCGAAAAGCCTCGACTCGCTTGGTCCTCTCTGCCGCACGGTGCAGGATGCGGTCTGGATAGACGCGGCAATGCGCGGGCTTGCCGCCTCGCAGATCGCAAGACAGCCGGCCGTGCCGCTCGATATCGTCGTCCCGACCAATATCGTCTTCGACGGCGCCGAACCGGGAGTGGCCCTGGCCTTCGAAGCGGCGATCCAGCGGCTGGAGAAGGCTGGCTGCACGGTGACTCGCATAGCCATCCCCGCCTTCGGCGAAATCCTGCGGCTGATGTCCACGCGGGGCGCCCTGGTCACCGCCGAAGCTTTTGGGCTTCATCAGGAAAGACTGAGGGGACCGGAAGCCGCCGATATGGACCAGCGGGTTGTCGCCCGCACCAGGCTCGGCGAAAAGATAACGCTGCCCGACTATCTCGCCATCCTGGAGACCCGCGCACGGCTGATCGCCGAGACGGAAGCGCTGATCGGCAACCGCTTCGTCGCCATGCCGTCGGTCGCCCACGTGGCGCCGAAGATCGCCGATCTTGCTGACGACGATACGTTCTTTGCTGCAAACGGAAAAACACTGCGCAACACGATGCTCGGCAATTTCCTCGACTGGTGCGGCGTTTCCATCCCGTGCGGGACCGGCGATGCCGACATGCCGGTGGGCTTCCTGCTCTCGGCCAATGCCAATCACGACGACGGCCTGCTCCAGGCGGCCATGGCATACGAGGACATCATCAGGGGATAGGAAGTGGTAGCGGGGGGCGGAATTGAACCGCCGACCTCAGGGTTATGAATCCTGCGCTCTCACCAACTGAGCTACCCCGCCACAGGGTCCGCGGAAAGCTCTTGAAGAGCCCAGTCCGCTTCGGTCGTGCGGCTTATAAGACCCCCGTCACCAAAGTGTCAAGCAGCCTTTTGGCAAATCCGGCGGCTATTTTCCGCGCCGCCGGAAGTTGCCCGATCAGGCCGCGACAGGCGTGGAAAGCAATGCCTTCAGAGAGGCTTCCGCATCGGCGGCACGTTCCGAGCGTTCGATGAAGCCGCCGCCATAGACCCGCGCATCCGGCCCTTCCGCCGAATAGAGCACACAAGCTTGGCCGGGCGCCACGCCCGCCTCCCCGACGGCGAGGTCGACATAGACGCCGCGATCGTCGCAATGGACGACGGCAGGCGCCGGCGGACGGGTCGAGCGCACCTTGGCGAAGCAGGCAAAACCATCCCTGGCATCGGCTTCGAGCGAACCGTCACCGATCCAGTTGACGTCGCGCAGGTAGACCCGGTGAGTGTCGAGCGCTTCTCTAGGCCCCACGATCACGCGGCGGGAGCGGGCGTCGAGATAGACGACATAAAGCGGTTCGCCGGTTGCCACCCCGAGGCCTTTGCGCTGGCCGATCGTGTAGTGCACGATACCTTCGTGCCGGCCGAGCACACGCCCGTCGATATGGACGATCTCGCCTGCAAGCGCGGCATTCGGCTTCACCTTGCTGATGATGTCGGCATACCGGCCCTGCGGCACGAAACAGATGTCCTGGCTGTCAGCCTTCTTGGCGACGACGAGCCCCATGTCTTCGGCAAGCGCCCTCACCTCCGCCTTCGGCATGCCGCCGAGCGGAAAGCGTAGATAGTCGATCTGCTCCTGGGTGGTCGCAAACAGGAACCAGCTCTGGTCGCGGTCGCTGTCGACCGGACGGAAGAGCGCACGCCGGGTCGGGTTGTCGGGGGTCGGGTTGGGTCGCGAGCGGATGTAATGGCCGGTCGCCAGCGCATCGGCACCCAGTTCCTTCGCCGTCGCCAGGAGATCGGCAAATTTGACCGTCTGGTTGCAGGCGACGCAGGGGATCGGCGTCTCGCCCATGGCATAGGCTTCCGCAAACGGATTGATCACCGTTTCCCGGAACCGCTTTTCGTAGTCGAGCACGTAATGTGGAATGCCGAGCGTTTCGGAAACGCGGCGCGCGTCGTCAATGTCTTGGCCGGCGCAGCAGGAACCTGCCCGGTGCACCGCCGCGCCGTGATCGTAGAGCTGCAGCGTGATGCCGAGCACATCATAGCCCTGACGTTTGAGCAGACCTGCGACGACGGAGGAATCAACTCCCCCCGACATGGCAACGACAACGCGTGTGTCTTCTGGCCTTTTGTCGAAATCCAGCGTATTCACGGGTAACTCTCTCGGTCTCTCAAACCGCCGATGCCGAAGTCAAAGGGCGGAATATCCGGCCCGGTGCGGGATCGGCCGCGCGTCAGGCAATTCTTGGGGGATATAGAAAGGATTGCGTGCCAGCGCAAGGAGTATGGCCATCAACGGAAACGGACCAATGATCTCGGGACTTGTCCCCCGGTCGATCTGTGGAGATCGGAAGGTTCTTCCTACTGGTATCCGTGCGGCCGGATATCGTCTTCCGGTTCGTCGGGGGTCGTGCTGGCGAGACGCATGACATAGTCTTCCGCGGCATCGGCAAGCGCCAGCGCGATCTCCAGCTTATCAAGCCCTTGCCGCTGCAACTGATCGATCAGGTCCAACATCGCCGCCTCGATTTTGAAGCGATTGATGGTCAGCGGATCATAGGGTTCATCTTGCGTGGGATGTTTTTCGGTCATGTGCCTGGTCTCCCAACCTGGGGAGAGCATCGCACACCACACGGACTACGCAAGATAATGCTAAAATAAAGGTTAACGCAGTGCAGCAATGCAACACACTTTATCTCGCCGCCAGGAGCAGAGAGTGCGCTGCGCCGTGTCAGTCCGAGGAACGGTTCATGTCATGAACGACCCAGCGGAAGAAGCCATAGACCACACAAAAGAAGAGAATGAGCGGCATTAAATTCTCGACCTGTTCCATGGCTGCGTCTCAATTTCGGGGCTCTCTTCGCGAGCCATCTGTAATGAATCAAATTACTGGCACATGCTTCATTTCGAATTAACTAAAAGATTTAAAGAATCTAGCGACCTAGAGTATTATTTTTTAGACAACTCACGACTGCAGTGAAGGCTGCCGCATCGCTTCGGCAGCAATCGCGCCGTTTGAATTGCCAAAGGTCTCCGCCCGGACACGCGGCAGGCTTGCCGGATATTCCTTCTGGATGAATTCGATCATTTTTTCCCGCATCTCGCAGCGGAGATCAAAAGTCTTCGGTGCATTGGAAGCAGAAATGAGAACCCGGATCTCCATGACGTTTTCCCTGAAATCCGTGATCTGCACCGCCACAACCCGCCTGTCCCATAGCTGTGACGCTGCCGCGATCTCCTCCGCCTTGCGGCGAATGGCCGAAACGGGAACCGCATAGTCGAGATAGATCATCACGGTGCCGATCAGGGCTGCCCCTTCGCGCGTCCAGTTCTGGAAAGGCCGTTCGATGAAATAGCTGAGCGGCAGGATCATCCGCCGCCAGTCCCAGAGCTTGATGACCACATAGGTCGACGTGATCTCCTCGACATTCCCCCACTCGCCCTCGACGATCAAGGCGTCGTCTATCCGGATCGGCTGGGTGATGGCGAGCTGGATGCCGGCGAGAATGTTCTTCAGCACCGGCTGCAGCGCAAGACCGAGCACGATACCGGCAACGCCTGCCGATGCGAGCAGGCTGACCCCGTATTGCTGAACGGTCGGAAACGTCATCAGCATGGCCGCAATGGTGATTGCCACGATCATCGAACCGGCGATGCGCTCGGCGATCCGCGACTGGGTGACATGCGCACGGGCCAGCAGGTTGTCTTCTGCATCGAGCTTGAAGCGGCGAAGATATACGATCATCCAGACATGCAGGACGATCTTCGCCATCCATCCGACGACGATGATGAAGCAGAGCAGCAGGACATGCCGGAGGAACGTGGATTGATCCTCGGTCAAGGGGGCGATCGCGGCACCGAAAGACAAGGTCCAGGTGAGGATTGCAAGCCGCATCGGCCGCCGCGTACGGGCGACCAGCGACCTCCAGAAAAGATCCTTGCTCTCGACCAGGCGCGTCAGGAAGCGGAAGCCGAAGCGCTGGATGGCGAGGCCGACCAGGAAGGCGACGGCGAGCACGCCGATGCTGACGACCCCGTTCGGCAGCCATGCCGTGTCGTTGCGGAATTCCTGAATGAAGCGTTCCATGTGCCCTCACCTAGTGTGCGATGCAACACAGGAAAGGCCGGCCCCAAAAATATCACGTTTGAGGCTCTTCATGGGCGCGGGGTGGATAAACCACGAACAGGGCGGAGAATAATGCATGCAATTCGATCTCATGCGCTTCGTCGATGCGCAGGCGCCGGTCTATGCTCAGGTCCTGGATGAACTGCGGCGCGGCCAGAAGCGCTCCCATTGGATGTGGTACATATTTCCCCAGGTTGCCGGGCTTGGCTTCTCGATCATGTCGCAGCGTTTCGCGATCGGTTCGAAGGCAGAGGCCGCCGCCTACCTCGATCATCCGCTGTTGGGCGTGCGGCTGATCGAATGCACCGAAGCGATGCTGCTCCACAAGCACCTCTCCGCCCATGCCATCCTCGGTTCTCCTGACGACACGAAGTTCAGAAGTTCGATGACGCTGTTCGATATGGTCAGCAAAAAGGGCTCGCCTTTCGAGCGAGCCCTCGTCCAGTTCTATCATGGCCAGCGCGACGAAAAAACGCTCGCGCTGCTGGAACGTTAGGCGGCAGCCTGGATCGCCGAAAGCTTCCAGTCGTTGGCCGGCTTGCGCACGAAGGTCCAGACCTCGACTGTCTCGGTCACCTTGTCGGGATCTCCCTCGGCGACGGCGCCGGTATTGCGGTCCCGCATGAAATCGACGCTGGAATAGCGCATCGCGACGGTTGCGTAGTCCTGGCCGTTCTCGCGCCAGGCTTCGGCAAGATCGCCCTGCAGCAGTTTCACGTCCTTGACCTCGTTCTTGAGCCCGTTGGTGGCGTTCTCGCCGAGCTCTTCCGCCAGATAGGACATCGCTTCCGGGGTCGTCAGGTTGCGTAGCTTGGCATAATCCTCGGCGGCGTAGGCGGACTGCACCTGCGTCAGCAGCTTCTCGAACTGGTCGAGGTCGCGATTGGTGATGCCGATCTCGTCGGTCTCAGGGCCTGCCTGACGCGGCGCGGCGGCGTATTCGCCCGTCGCGGCGCCACCGCCCAGCGAACCTATCTTCGGGATCTGGAACCCCGACTGGCTTTGCCGCGGCGGCTCATAGGCATTGCGCTGCTGGCCGTAACCGCCGGCAGGGCCTGCCGGCTGCTGCTGGCGGCGACCGAAGAAACGGAAAGCCAGCATGGCGAGACCGGCAATCAACGCGATCTGCAACAACATGCCGAAGAAGCCGGCCATGCCGCCGAAGCCCGTGCCCATCATCATGCCCAGGAGGCCGCCAAGCGCGAGACCGCCGAGCAGGCCGCCGGCCAAGCCACCAAACAGCCCGCGACGCGGCTGCTGCGCCGCCTGCTGGCCAAACCCGCTCTGCGGCGTTGTCGCGTTCTGCTGCGTATTTGGCGTCATCGAGCGGTTGATCCCGGTCGGCGCCGTGGGGGCCGTGTTGGTGGTCGCCGGCGCCGAATAGGTGCGCGTCCCGCGGCTGCCGAACCCGCCACCGCCAGCGCGGCGCGCCTCGGCCATATCGACGGCGGTCAGCGAAACCGCCATGCCGACCGCAAGGATCGCGAACAGTTTCTGGAAACGCCGAAGCTTGGATAACATCATTTTCTCCTCATGGCCGCAGGGTTGCGGCATTCCCGGTCTATATAGCGACGGGCAGCATTCGATTTTAGTGGCGCTGCCGATTTTTCCCGCCGAAGTAGATAACGAACTTCAAAGGGGGAGCCAAGTTCCAAAAATACAACCTTGAGGAATGGTCGGAGCGGTTGGCCCCGCTCATGCAGGAATCGGGATAGGGGGGAGCCTATTGGCTCCGCCCCTCCCACACCACCCGGCATGCGGGTCCGCACCGGGCGGTTGGAGCAGTTGAGGTCGTCAG
>NZ_SOEM01000036.1:0-32546 GCF_004368875.1 Neorhizobium sp. R1-B | reverse complement strand
GTGCGCTTCCAGGTCCTCGATCTCCTGATGCGGCTGCAGGATGAACTAGGCCTCGCCTATATCTTCATCAGCCACGACATCGGTGTCATCCGCTATATGTGCGATCGGGTCGGCGTGATGTATCGCGGCAAGCTCGTCGAGGTGGGCGAGGCGGACAAGGTCTGCAATGCCCCTGATCATCCCTATACGCAGGCGCTCATCTCGGCCATTCCACGGCCTGACCCGCGTGACCGCGACCACTCCAGGCGCTTCCGCTACACCGAGCCAAGTGCTGCAAAAAACGGTAGTTCTGCGCGATGAAGATCACCGGAATCCGAACCTTTCTGATGCAGACAGGTGCGCCGGATATCGGCAAGCGGCAGACGGCGCCGCCCTCCAGGGCGGAGCAGCCCTTTGCCGGAACCCGCAACTGGCTGTTCCTGAAGATCGAAACGGATGAGGGCATTACCGGCATCGGAGAATGCTCCGGCTGGCCGCGTGTGGTCGAGACCGCGATCAAGGACCTGACGCCGCTTTTGATCGGCGAGGATCCGGTTCATACCGAGAAGATCTGGCAGAAGATGGCGGTCGCCATGATGGGCCATGGCATGCTCGGCACTGTCGGCGGCGGCGCCATGACGGGTATCGACATGGCGTTGTGGGACATCAAGGGTAAGGCTCTGGGCGTTCCTGTCTGGATGTTGCTCGGTGGGAAAGTTCGCGACCGTATACCGATCTATTCGCATGCCAATACGGCCGAGCTTGCGCTCAAGCTCAAGGACCGGGGTATCAAGACGATCAAATGCGGCGGGGTGACCGACCCGTTGCGCAAGGTCGCCACGCTGCGCGAAGCCGTCGGCGACGAAATGGATATCGCGATCGACTTGCATGGTCCGCCCTGGATGACGCCGGCCGATGCCTGCCGCTTGGTTCGGGCGTTGGAGCCCTATGAGCTTTTCTGGGTCGAGGATCCGATCGCGCCTGAAAACCTCGAAGGCTATCGCCGCATCCGCGATGCCGCCCATGTTCCGCTTGCTGCTGGCGAGCGCATGGCCACGATTTTCGGCGAGCGGCAGCTGATCGAGGAGGAGCTGGTGGACATCATCCAGCCCGATACCGGGCGGGCAGGCGGCATAACCCAGATGAAGAAGATCGCCGCGATGGCGGAGGCCCATCATATTCAGATGGCGCCGCATTCCGGCTCGCTTGGGCCTGTTGCGGAATATGCCGCATTGCACCTCTTGGCTTCGATCCCGAACGCACTGATGCTTGAACGCCTTGATGACGATTGGGAAGGGCGCAAGCACACGATCGTCCCGCACCCCGTGCAAGAGGGTGGGTCGATCGCGGTGCCGGATGCACCGGGGCTCGGATGCGACATAGATGAAGAATTTGTCGCGCGCTTCCCCAGCGAAGGCAATGTGGCAATCCCGGTGACGGAAAGCTCCGGATCCTACAATCCGGGCACCTATGGCGAACATCTATACGTACAGGCACGCCTTTCCCGCCGCTCCTATTTCAATCGGTAAGGAACATTAAGACAATGAAAATTGACCGCATGCGGGTTTTCATGACTCGCGACAAGGATCGCCCGCGCGTTATCGTGGGCCTCGATACCGACGATGGCCTGACCGGCTGGGGCGAATGTTACAATCATGGCCCCGACAAGGCGCTGCCGCCGCTGCTGGACTATCTCTACGGTTTCATCGCCGGACAGGATCCAACCCGGGTGGATTTCCTCGTTAACCTGATGATCCAGCAAAGCCGCTTCCCGCCCGGTGCAATGGGCCTGGCGGCGATTTCCGGGTTAGATCATTGCCTCTGGGATCTCGCCGCCAAGGCTGCCGGCGTGCCGGTCTACAAGCTGCTTGGCGGCGAGGTGCGTGATCGGATCAAGGTTTATGCAGGGGTCTATACCGCGCCAGATGCGCCGGCTGCGCGCGACGAGCTCGACCGCCTGAACGCGGGATGGGGCTTCACCGCCTTCAAACTCAGCCCGTGGCGGATCGACATGCACTCCAATCGCTGGGGCAATGTCGTCAAAGCGTCCGCGGACTATTTCCGCCAGCTCCGCGAAACCATTCGTGATGACTACGAGATAGCCTTCGACGCGCATGCGAAGATCTACGAGCCGGCCGCTGCCCGCCAGCTTGGCAATGCGCTCGCTCCCTACGATCCCCTTTTCTTCGAAGAACCGCTCCGCCCGGAAAACATGGAAGCCTGGGGAGATCTGAAGCAGGGTCTGAACTGCACTCTCGCGACCGGCGAGTCGCTCTACAGCCGCTACGAATTCCTGCGGCTCCTGCAGGTTAAGGGCGCCGATCTGATCCAGCCGGATATCTGCGTGGTCGGCGGTCTGTCTGAGATGCGGCGGATCGCGACGCTGGCGGAAGCCTTCTACGTGGGCGTGGCTCCGCACAATCCGATGGGCCCGCTCGCCACTGCCGTCAATGTGCATTTCTCCGCTGCGCAGCAGAACTTCAAGATTCTCGAATACCGATTGCCCACGGGTCAGGCTTACGTCTATGGTGGGACCGAGGTCGAGAAACGTGAAGATACGACGCGCTACGTGGTCGACCCTTACCTGCCGAAGGACGGTTATCTCGAGCTGAGACCGGACCGTGCGGGTTGGGGGGTCGAGATGGATGAAAAGGCCATGCAGGAGGACGGTTACGTCCATTGGCAGCGGCGTGTGCCGAAGCGGCCGGACGGGTCCTATGCCTTCGCCTGATTGGCTCAAAATCCGAGGTGGACCGATCGAGGCCCGCTTCCTGCCGGAAAATGGAGGGCGGATGACGCATCTCGTCCATGACCGGCTCGGCAGTATCCTGGTCCCGACGGCGAGTGCGGAGTTCGATCCGCTGAACTGGCCGAAGGCCGGCGCATACCCGCTCTTCCCCTATCACAATCGGCTGATCGGCGCAGCTTTCGAACATGAAGGAAAGCGCTACCGGGTTCCGCCGCATCCGTTGCTGGTTCCGGATGCCCAGCACGGTCCCGCCCACCGCCGGCCATGGCATGTCGTATCCCACCAAAGTGACGGGATCGAACTCGCCCTCGATTATACTGCCGACGCCGACTGGCCTTTCGATTTCCGTGCCGTGCAACGCTTTACCCTTGCGGCGGATCGCCTGGACATTGAGTTATCTCTCACGAACACGGGGCAAACTTCGATGCCGGGCGGCTTCGGTTGGCATCCTTATTTCGCAGCCGGTTTCAAGCAGGCGGCGTCATCCGATGCCAAAAAAATCTGGCCCTTAAGCGCGGCGGGCATTCCCGGCGGCGCACCGCCGATCCTACGAGAGGACAAGCATTTCCCGGAGGAAGGCTTCACTATATTCCTTTCGGAATGGCACCATGCCACCGCCGCCTTGAACGATGGAGCGCGCGTCAGACTGGCCGCAGACCCGGCTCTGCCGCATCTCGTGGTGCATCGTATGCCTGCTTACCTCTGCATGGAGCCGGTGTCGCATGTCGCGGGTGTGTTCGGTTTCCCGCCCGAATTGCGAACCGCCGCTGGCCTTCTTGTCCTGCAGTCGGGTGAGGGGCGGTCGGCTCGTCTGTCCATCGAGATCACGGCCGCCGGCTGATCCGTTTTGGCCGGATCGGGGCATCAGACTGTGACAGAGCTGTCTGCCGGCGCTTTGAGCAGCGGCACCAGATCCTCCTCGCCGAGCGTTTCCTTTTCGAGCAGGAGTCGCGCCGAGGTTTCGAGCGTATTTCTGCGCTCCTTAAGAAGAGCCACCGCCCGATCGAATGTTGCGTCTACGATCCGGCGTACTTCATCGTCCACCGCTGCGGCCGTCTCGTCGGAATATTCGTGCTCCTGCGGCCCATAATAGGGTTGGTCTGTCGCGAGAAAGGAGCGGCGATCCTTTTCCAGTGCCACATGCCCGAGCTTTTCCGTCATGCCGTAACGGGTCACCATGGCGCGGGCAATGTCGGTGACCTTTACCAGATCGTCGGCAGCGCCCGTCGAGAGATGGCCGTAGACGAGCCATTCCGCGGCACGACCGCCGAGCAGCACCGCCATCTTGTTTTCGAGCTCATCCCTGGTCATCAGGAAACGGTCCTCGGTGGGGCGCTGAATCGTATAGCCGAGTGCGCCGACGCCGCGTGGGATGATGGAGACCTTGTGGACCGGGTCGACCCCCGGCAGCGCCATAGCCACCAGCGCATGGCCCATCTCGTGGTAGGCGACGATCTCGCGCTCTTTGGGATTGAGCAGCCGGTTGCGCTTCTCAAGCCCCGCCACGATGCGCTCGATTGCATTGTTGAAGTCCTCCATGGCGACCGCATCCGCCTTGCGGCGGGTGGCGAGCAGCGTCGCTTCGTTCACCAGATTGGCGAGGTCGGCGCCGGTAAAGCCGGGCGTAAGGGCTGCGATCTGTTCGACGTTTACCTCCGGTGCCAGTTTGGCCCTCTTCAGATGGACGTTGAGGATCTGGATGCGGCCCCCTTTGTCGGGGCGGTCGACCAACACCTGGCGGTCGAAGCGCCCTGCTCGGAGAAGAGCAGGGTCGAGAATTTCGGGACGATTGGTTGCTGCAAGCAGCACCAGGCCGGTCGAGGAGTCGAAACCGTCAAGCTCCACCAGAAGCTGGTTGAGCGTCTGCTCCTTCTCGTCATGGCCGCCCGCCATCGGGCCGATGCCGCGGGCACGACCCAGCGCATCGAGTTCGTCAATGAAGATGATAGCCGGCGCCTTGGCGCGCGCCTGATCGAAAAGGTCGCGGACACGTGCGGCACCGACGCCCACGAACATTTCCACAAATTCAGAACCGGAGATTGAGAAGAAGGGAGCGCCCGCTTCGCCCGCCACCGCCCTCGCGAGCAGTGTCTTGCCCGTCCCGGGTGGGCCGACCAGCAGCACGCCTTTCGGCATCCGCCCACCGAGTCGCCCGTAGGCGACCGGATCCTTCAGGAAGTCGACGATTTCCTTCAATTCATCCTTGGCTTCGTCGACGCCGGCCACGTCCTTGAAGGTCACCCCGGTGTCCGACTGCACGTAAACCTTGGCCTTGCTCTTGCCGATCTGCATCAGCCCTCCGCCCAGGCCGCCGCCTGCCCGCTTCAACATGAACATCCAGACGCCGAAAAAGAGCGCAACCGGGATGATCCATGACAACAGGTCGCGCAGGAAGGTGCTCTGGATTTGGCCGGTTACCACCACGCCATGCTGCTGGAGCTGCCGGGCGAGGTCCGGTTGAACGCGTGTGGTGATGAAATAGGGACGTTCGTTCTGCGGCTCCTTGTAGCGCCCCTGGATATATTGGTCCGATACCGCGACTTCGGCGATCTTGCCATCCTGCAAATCCGTCTCGAACTGGCTGTAGGGTATCTGGGCGACCTGGGTTGCCGTCGTGAAGAAGTATTGAAACACCATGAGTCCAAAGAAGGCGGCAACCCAGTACCAGACGTTGAACTGCGTCTTCTTGTTGATCGGCATGCGGCTCTCCCGGTGCGAAGGTATGGCTCTTGCGGTTGCGCTGACACGAATAATCTATGTCGCGGGCGCGGCTTTATCCATAAGGGCGTCAAGCATGCCTGTTCTTGGCATCGACAGCGCAGCAAGGTGGCAGGAATTCCAGATCGGCCGCATCTGCGCAAAAATATCTGTGCTACGATCCGGCAACGACCGTCCGAAACGAAAGAGATTGCATGCCTGTCCAGCGTATCAGTTTCTATGTGCTCCTCGTGCTTGTGAGCCTGGCTTTCGTCGCCGTCGTACTGCCTTTCTATTCCGCGATATTCTGGGCTGTGGTCCTGGCGATCATATTTTTCCCGCTGCATGTGAAACTGGAAGCGGGATTGGGAGGGCGCCATCCAAATATTGCAGCGGGGCTGTCCGTCCTGGTCTGCGTTTGCCTCGTCATCATACCCGGCCTGATCATTCTCAGTTCCCTTATCCAGCAAGGCAACAATCTCTACCAGCGGATCGACAACGGCGAGATTGATGTCCGGCGGCTTCTCCAGCAACTTCAGGACGCTCTGCCCATCTTCCTGCAGGATCGAATCCGGACGTTGGAGCTCACGGGTTTCGCCGAGTTGCGGGACCGTGTGTCCGGCGCGCTCATGCAGGGTGGCAGCTTTTTTGCCGGTCGTGCCTTGAGCCTCGGGCAGAACACGCTGCAATTCTTCGTGGCTTTCGGCGTTATGCTCTATCTGCTGTTCTTTTTGTTCCGGGATGGCCGTTCGCTAGCCAGCGCTGTCCGGACGGCGCTGCCTTTGAGTGAGGCCCATACGCGGCGGTTCAGCGCCAAATTCACCTCGGTCATCCGGGCAACGGTTCGGGGCAATGTCATCATCGCAGTTATCCAGGGCGCAATCGGCGGTGTCGCCTTCTGGGCGTTGGGGGTAGAGCCCGCGCTGCTTTGGGGCGTGGTGATGAGCTTCCTGTCCCTACTCCCCGCCGTCGGCGCCGCGCTGGTCTGGATACCGACGGCGATCTACCTCGCTCTTGCGGGATTTTGGCTTAAAGCTCTCATTCTCGTCGCGATCGGCGTGCTGGTCATCGGTTTGGTCGACAATTTCCTGCGCCCACCCTTGGTGGGGAAGGAAACCAAGCTGCCGGACTATGTCGTGCTGATTTCAACCATCGGCGGCATTTCGCTGATCGGGATCAACGGTTTCGTGATCGGACCTTTGATTGCGGCTCTCTTCATCGCAGCCTGGGGCATCCTTATGGAGGAGCAGCGCAAATCGGCCGCCGAGGACAGCTGACCGAAAATACAGCCGGCTCGTCGGGGAACAGTATGGGAGGCCCCGAGTTCGGGTATGAGGGATTTCTTTGAGCGTCTCGGTTTTGGCCCCGCTGCCACCCTGCAGCCTTAAATACCTACATCGGAGGCGCCAAATTCCTTTGGAGTGAGGTGAGCAGCTACGGCCTTAGCGGAGGCCATCTAAGGGCACATTCGATCGCTGATCTCACCAGAAGCAGGAGAAAGAACGATGAAAGTTTCAGATATCATGTCTCGCGATGTCAAAATCGCCAGCCCGCAGCAGACGCTCGCGGACGTGGCCAAGCGCATGGCCGACGACGAGATCGGCTTCATGCCGGTCGGTGAGGACGACCGCCTGGTCGGCACGATCACCGATCGCGATCTGGTGGTGCGCGGCCTCGCCGATGGGCTCGGCGGTGATGCCAAGGTTCGCGAAGTGATGACGCGAGACGTCAAATATTGCTTCGAGGATGAAGACATCGACGACGTCGCCAGAAATATGGGTCGAGTGCAGGTGCGCCGTCTCCCGGTCGTCAACCGCGACAAGCGCCTCACCGGCGTCGTCTCGCTCGGGGATGCTGCTCTGGTTGAAGCGGCCGCCGCCGGCGCCGGCCTGAAAAAGGTTGCGCGGCCTGGCGGGCAGCATGCCCAATGACCTGAATCGGATACCCGAAGCGGCGCCCGGCCGGCGCTTTGGCTTTTGATGAAAATGAGCTTGCTCCCACGGGTGGCTCGTAATGCCTAACCCTGGTCGCTACCAGAGTTTGTAAGGTGTGGTCTCGCGTATGTTGTGGTCCACGGAGATCTTGCGGCGGAAGGGTGGGACCGCTCGGCTCGTACAGTTCGGCCGCTCGCAGATGCGGCAGGATATGCCGATGGAATCGAAGCCTGCACGATCGGTCAGGTTCAGGCCGTCCGCATAGACGAAGGCTTCCGCGTAGGAAATCTCGCAGCCAAGCGCCAGAGCAAAAATCGGCTGGTGCGTTCTAAAGCCGCCGATGCCTTTGCTCACCTGTGTGGCCAGACATAAATAGCGCACCCCGTCCGGCGTCTCGGCAAGCTGGCGGATGATGCGTCCCGGCGCTTCGAACGCCTGATGGGCGTTCCAGAGCGGACAGGCCGCGCCGAAGCGTGCGAATTGCAGCTTGGTGGCGCTATGCCGCTTGGTGATGTTGCCGGCCCGGTCGATGCGGGCAAAAAAGATAGGCACGCCCTTGAGGCCGGGCCGCTGGAGGGTGGAAAGCCGGTGACACACCTGTTCGAGCGATGCGCCGAAACGCGCCGCCAGAAGCTCGATGTCGTGCCGGAGCTCCCGCGCCGCCTTCAGGAAGGCCTGATAGGGCATCAAAAGCGCGCCTGCGAAATAATTGTGAAGGCCAATGCGACAGATATCCACCGCTTGCTCGGTCCGGAAACCGGCATTGCGGGCGATCGTGTCGGCGAGCGCGCCGGCATGAAGCTGGGCAATTTCCACCGCCGCCTGAAAGACGCGCGTCTGGGCAGGCGCATAGGGATTCAAGGTCAGCACACAGGAACTCGGTTCGTATTGTCGGATGGTGTCGGAGGCCAGTGGCCCAAGCACCACACGCACGCCGAACTGCTTTTCCAGGTAATTCGTCAAAATTGGATAGCTGTCTGCAGACGGCAGGCCGAGGTCCAGTGCCAGCTTCTCGGCGGCCGTGTCGAGGTCGTGAAGGTAATTGTCGACGAAATGGAAGAAATCCCGCACTTCGTCATAGGGTGTGGTTTCCGCGGCCGCGGCCCTTCCCAGCCTGTCGTCCATACTGGCCAGTTGCTCGCCGCTGCGGCGATACGCCTGATGGCAGGTGATCAATGCATGTGCCAGCCCCGGCGCATTCTGGGTCACCAGCTTCAGTTCCTGAACGCTCGGTGCATAAGCCTGGAATAGGGGGTCGGACAACGCCTCGGCGAGCGCCGAGAGGAGCCGGTCCGTCTCGCCGGTCGACAGTTCGGCGATGTCGAGCTGGAACTTGTCTGCGAGCGCCAAAAGCACGGCGGCCGAAACCGGCCGCTGGTTGTTCTCGATCTGGTTAAGATAGCTGGTGGAGATGCCGATGCGCTCGGCGAACTGACTCTGCGTGGCATTGCTCGCCGCCCGCAGTTCCCTTACCTTCCGGCCTATGAAGAGCTTTCCGATTGCCATGTTCGCAGATTCGCAATTTTAGTTATGCGATTTTATAATTTCACAACGACACGCGTTCAATGGTTTTCTGAAGCACGTAGACGGAATAGGAAAAGTTAAAGCATCCGGGAGTGATCATGCGCGCGGTATTGGGTGAGGTTGAGAGGCGTCGGGCGGAAGCAAGGCTCGGTGGGGGTGAAAGGCGTATCGAGGCACAGCATGCCAAAGGCAAGCTGACGGCGCGCGAGCGCATCGAGGTGCTGCTCGACGAGGGCTCCTTCGAGGAGTTCGACATGTATGTCACCCACCGGGCTGTGGATTTCGGCATGGCCGAACAGAAGGTCGCGGGCGACGGCGTCGTCACGGGCTGGGGCACGATCAACGGCCGCCAGGTCTATGTCTTTAGTCAGGACTTTACGGTCCTTGGCGGTTCGCTTTCGGAAACCCATGCACAAAAAATCTGCAAGATCATGGATATGGCGGTACGTGTCGGCGCTCCGGTGATTGGACTGAATGATTCCGGCGGTGCCCGCATTCAGGAAGGCGTATCTTCGCTTGCCGGTTACGCGGAGGTCTTTCGCCGCAATGCCGAGGTCTCCGGCGTCATTCCGCAGATTTCGGTCATCATGGGCCCCTGCGCCGGCGGGGCGGTCTATTCGCCGGCCATGACCGACTTCATTTTCATGGTGCGCGACAGCTCCTACATGTTCGTCACAGGGCCGGACGTGGTGAAGACGGTCACCAACGAAATCGTCACGGCTGAAGAGCTCGGAGGCGCCGGCACCCATACGAAAAAATCGTCGGTCGCCGATGCAGCCTTCGAAAACGACATCGAAGCCTTGGAAGCTGTCCGGCAGCTCTTCGATTTCTTGCCGCTCAACAATCGCGAAAAACCGCCGGTCCGTCCCTTCCACGATGATCCGGCCCGCCTCGAAAACCGGCTGGATAGCCTCATTCCGGATAGCGCCGCCAAGCCCTACGACATGAAGGAGCTGATCCTGGCGGTCGCCGACGAGGGCGATTTCTTCGAGATCCAGGAGGCCTTTGCCCGGAACATCATCACCGGCTTCGTCCGAATCGAGGGCCAGACGGTTGGCGTCGTCGCCAACCAGCCGATGGTGCTCGCAGGCTGCCTGGATATCGACAGTTCGCGCAAGGCCGCACGTTTCGTGCGCTTCTGCGATGCTTTCTCGATCCCGATCCTGACGCTCGTCGACGTGCCGGGTTTCCTGCCCGGCGTGGCGCAGGAGTATGGCGGCGTCATTAAGCACGGCGCCAAGCTGCTGTTTGCCTATTCGGAGGCGACCGTGCCGATGGTGACGCTGATCACCCGTAAGGCCTATGGCGGCGCCTACGACGTGATGGCGTCCAAACATATCGGGGCCGATATCAACTATGCCTGGCCGACTGCCGAAATCGCGGTGATGGGAGCCAAGGGCGCGACCGAAATCCTCTACCGTTCCGAACTTGGCGACCCCGAGAAGATTGCGGCACGCACGAAGGAATACGAGGAGCGTTTCGCCAACCCGTTCGTCGCGGCCGAGCGCGGCTTCATCGATGAGGTGATCATGCCGCATTCGTCTCGTCGCCGCATCGCCCGCGCCTTTGCCTCGTTGCGCAACAAGCAGGTGACGACGCACTGGAAAAAGCACGACACAATCCCGCTCTGACGGGGGGCGGAAAAGCATTGAGGCAGTGCCTATATTGACCGCGTAGCGCTCGCCAGATGCGAGACCCGTTAGAGAACAAGGATCAATTTTCATGTCCGAAAAATCCCCCGCCGACAATTTTCCCGCCGGCTACGAGCCTTCGAAAGTATGGACTTGGGAAAAGGGCAATGGCGGCCAGTTCGCCAATATCAACCGTCCGATTGCCGGCCCGACCCACGAAAAGGTCCTGCCGGTCGGAAAGCACCCGCTGCAGCTTTATTCGCTCGGCACCCCGAACGGCGTGAAGGTCACCATTATGCTGGAGGAGTTGCTGGCCGCCGGTCACAAGGGCGCCGAATATGATGCCTGGCTCATCCGGATCGGTGAGGGCGACCAGTTCGGTTCCGGCTTTGTCGAGGTCAATCCCAATTCAAAAATCCCGGCTCTCATGGATCATGCGCCGAAGGGCGGCGGCGAACCTCTTCGAGTTTTCGAATCTGCTTCCATCCTCGTTTATCTGGCGGAAAAATTCGGCGCCTTCCTGCCGACCGACCCGCGGACGCGCACCGAGACATTCAACTGGCTGTTCTGGCAGATGGGCTCAGCGCCCTTTTTGGGCGGCGGGTTCGGCCATTTCTATGCCTATGCCCCGATGAAGATCAAATATGCGATCGACCGATATGCCATGGAGGTCAAGCGTCAGATGGATGTGCTGAACAGGCATTTGGCGAACAACGAATTCATGGCGGGCAGCGAATACACGATCGCCGACATGGCAATCTGGCCCTGGTATGGGCGGCTCGCCCTGAAGGACGCTTATAACGATGCGGGCGATTTTCTGTCCGTGGATGAATACGAGCATGTGCAGCGCTGGACAAAACAGATAGATCGGCGCTCCGCAGTCCGCCGAGGCCGTATGGTCAACCGGACATCGGGTGATCCGTCCGAACAGCTGCATGAACGCCACGATGCCTCCGACTTCGACACGAAGACGCAGGACAAGATCGCGATAGCCTGAGGAGAGCGGAATGGCCAGCCTGCCCGACATGACGAAACACCGGGGTTTCCCGTCCGGCATGCCGGGCACCGGCATCCAGTTCACCATCCGCCGCGCCAATCCAAAAGGGGTGACGCCGATCAAGGCCTTGCCCCGCCGCGGCCGTCCCGGCACGGCGGAGCATCGGGTCGACGCGGCCTTCCTGCATGCGCTCTGGCATCATTTCGGTCCGGAACCCTTCGAGCGCGGCAATCTCGACGCCGCTCGCCTCAACCTTCTCTTTGGCCGGGAAGTGGTGCCGGCGGAGAAGGATTTTGATCCCCTCTCCTATGAAGCTCTTCTCCAGATCAACGAGAAGGTTGCGCGCCAGAGTTTTCCCGAGTCCTTTGAAGACGTTTTCGAAGTGTGATGTCGGTGGGGAGGAGGGCAATGTCTCAACGTGATCTGCATATGGCGAGGCTGCCGGATCCCATTCGGTGGCTGAGGCGGTGGGCCGAGGGCGAGCGCTCCCGGGCCGCATCCCTCCACAACAGCCGCAAGCCAAGAATGACCCCGGAGGAAGCAAGGAGGGATCATTGGCAGATGCTGCGGTATCTCGGGCTTCACGCACTGGCCGGGATAGGTATCGGCGCAGCCGTCGGCACTGCCCTGATTCTCCTGGATATCGGCGGGCTTGGAAAGCTGCTGTCGCGGGCGCCCAATCCCATCCCTCCATTTCTTCTGGTGATTGTGCCGTTCGCCTCGCTCTTTGGCGGCGCCGCGGCTGCCTCAGCGATCTTCACCCTCCCCTATGACACCAAGTATCGCGACGAAGACGATAATCGCGAAGGCGAGTCCTGATCATGTTCAATAAAATCCTCATCGCCAATCGCGGCGAGATCGCCTGCCGGGTCATCAAGACGGCAAAGAAAATGGGCATCAAGACGGTCGCCGTCTATTCCGATGCCGATCGCGATGCCCTGCATGTGCGGATGGCCGACGAGGCGGTGCATATCGGTCCGGCGCCTTCGTCGCAGTCCTATATCGTCATCGACAACATCCTCCCCGCAATCAGGCAGACCGGTGCCGATGCCGTGCATCCGGGCTATGGGTTCCTCTCGGAAAATCCGGCGTTCGCGGAAGCTTTGGAAAAGGCTGGCATCGTCTTTATCGGTCCGCCCGTTGGGGCGATTCAAGCGATGGGCGACAAGATAACATCCAAAAAGCTGGCAGCCGAAGCCGGCGTCTCGACGGTACCTGGTCATATGGGCCTGATCGAAGACGCCGACGAGGCGGTGAGGATTGCTTCATCCATCGGTTATCCCGTGATGATCAAGGCGTCGGCGGGCGGTGGCGGCAAGGGCATGCGCATCGCCTGGAACGACATGGAGGCTCGCGAAGGCTTTCAGTCCTCGAAAAACGAGGCAAAAAGCTCCTTCGGCGACGACCGCATCTTCATCGAGAAATTTGTCACCGAGCCTCGTCATATCGAAATCCAGGTGCTTGGCGACAAACACGGCAATGTTCTCTACCTCGGCGAGCGCGAATGCTCGATCCAGCGACGCAACCAGAAAGTCATCGAGGAGGCGCCGTCGCCATTCCTCGACGAGGAGACGCGGCGGGCGATGGGCGAGCAGGCCGTCGCGCTTTCGAAGGCGGTCGGTTATTTTTCCGCCGGCACGGTCGAGTTCATTGTCGACGCCAGCCGCAATTTCTATTTCCTCGAGATGAACACCCGATTGCAGGTGGAGCATCCAGTCACAGAATTGATCACCGGCATCGATCTTGTCGAGCAGATGATCCGCGTCGCCGCCGGTGAAAAGCTCTCGTTCAACCAGGATGATGTCAAGCTCAACGGCTGGGCGATCGAAAGCCGGCTATATGCCGAGGACCCTTATCGCAGCTTCCTGCCCTCAATCGGGCGGCTGAGCCGTTACCGCCCGCCTCGCGAAGGCAGACATGACAACGGCACCGTGGTCCGCAATGACACCGGCGTGTACGAGGGTGGCGAAATTTCCATGTATTACGACCCGATGATCGCCAAGCTCTGCACTTGGGCACCGGACCGGTTGACGGCCATAAACGCCATGGGTGCCGCGCTCGATGATTTCGAGGTGGAGGGTATAGGCCATAACCTGCCCTTCCTCTCGGCGGTTATGGGTCAGGAACGCTTTCGCTCCGGTCGGTTGACGACCGCCTATATAGCCGAAGAGTTCCCTGAAGGGTTTTCCGGGGTGTTGCCGAATCAAGCGGCGGCGCGCAAGCTTGTCGCCATTGCCGTCCTCGCCAATCAGGCTCTTCAGGAGCGCGCCGTACAGGTTTCCGGCACAATCGGCAACCATCGCCGTGTCGTAGGCAAGGAATGGGTGGCGACGCTGGCCGGTTTCGAAGACGCCGTCACCCTCCAAACCACGCTCGACGGCACATCCGTCGTCTTCACCGATGGGACGCGAATGTCGGTCGCGAGCGGCTGGCTGCCGGGACAGAGCCACGCTGTTTTCCATATCGACGGTGAGGGAATGGGCGTAAAGGTCAATCTTGTCGGATCGGCAATCCGGTTGCGCTGGCGTGGTATGGATGTGACGGCGCGGGTTCGATCGCCGCGCGTAGCCGAGCTTGCCCGCCTGATGCCGAAGAAAGCTCCGCCGGACACTTCGAAAATGCTGCTTTGCCCCATGCCCGGCGTGATCACCTTGGTGGCGGTGAAGGCAGGGGATCACATCGAGGCGGGTCAGACGCTCGCCACAGTCGAGGCGATGAAGATGGAGAACGTCCTGAAGGCTGAGCGAAAGGGTGTCGTGAAACGAGTAGCTGCGGCTCCGGGGCAGAGCCTGGCGGTCGATGAGCTGATCCTGGAATTCGAGTAGCTCTTTCAGTTGAGGGCGCCTGACATATATCCGACGCAGGCGCGAGCGCTTTGCGGTAATGAGGTTTGAACGATGTCCGAAAAGACCGTGAAAGATTGGGAAGCTCTGGCGGAAAAAGAGCTGAAGGCGCCGCCGGAAACGCTCCTCTGGCACACCCCGGAGGGCATCGATGTCAAGCCGCTATACACGGACGAAGATCTTCAGGGCGTCAATCATCTCGGTTCGCTGCCGGGTTTCAAGCCTTTCGTACGTGGGCCACGTGCCACCATGTATGCCGGAAGGCCGTGGACCATCCGCCAATATGCCGGTTTCTCGACGGCCGAAGCCTCCAACGCCTTCTATCGCCGCAATCTGGCTGCCGGTCAGAAGGGTCTTTCGGTCGCTTTCGATCTTGCCACCCATCGCGGCTACGACTCCGACCATCCCCGCGTGGAGGGCGACGTCGGCAAGGCGGGGGTGGCGATCGATAGCGTAGAGGACATGAAGATCCTCTTCGACGGAATTCCGTTGAAGGAAATGTCCGTCTCCATGACCATGAACGGCGCCGTAATCCCCATCCTTGCCTCCTTCATCGTCGCCGGCGAGGAGCAGGGCTGTTCGCGGGCCGAGCTTTCCGGCACCATCCAGAACGACATCCTGAAGGAGTTCATGGTCCGCAATACCTACATCTACCCGCCTGAGCCCTCCATGCGGATCGTCGCCGACATTATCGAGTATACCGCGAAGGAAATGCCGCGCTTCAATTCAATTTCCATATCCGGCTATCATATGCAGGAGGCGGGCGCGACGCTGGTGCAGGAACTGGCCTTCACGCTCGCCGACGGCCGCGAATATGTTCGCGCTGCGCTTGCAAAGGGCCTGAACGTCGACGAGTTTGCCGGCCGTCTTTCCTTCTTCTTCGCAATCGGCATGAACTTCTTCATGGAGGCGGCAAAGCTGCGTGCCGCGCGCCTGCTCTGGTCCAGCATCATGGAAGAATTCAAGCCCCAGAAGGCATCGTCGCTGATGCTGCGCACCCACTGCCAGACATCAGGCGTCTCGCTGCAGGAGCAGGATCCATATAACAACGTTATCCGCACCGCCTACGAGGCTCTCTCGGCCGTTCTCGGCGGCACGCAGTCGCTGCACACCAATGCCCTGGACGAAGCCATGGCGCTTCCGACGGATTTTTCCGCCCGCATCGCCCGCAATACGCAGCTTATTTTGCAGCACGAGACCGGCGTCACCAAGGTCGTCGATCCGTTGGCAGGCTCCTATTATGTCGAAAGCCTCACCAATGAATTGGCGGAAAAGGCCTGGGCGCTGATTGAGGAGGTGGAGGCCATGGGGGGTATGACGAAAGCTGTCGCCGAAGGTTTGCCGAAGCGGCTGATAGAGGAGGCCGCCACCCGGCGCCAGGCTGCAGTGGACCGTGGCGAGGAGATCATCGTCGGCGTCAACAAGTATCGGCTGGAGAACGAGGACGAGCTGGATATCCTGGCGATCGACAACACCGCAGTCCGGAAGGCTCAGATCAAGCGGCTGGAGGAGGTACGCCGCCAGCGTGATCCGGCGCAAGTCGAGAAGACACTGAATGCCCTCTCCGATGTCGCCCGTTCCGGTCAGGGCAACCTACTCGCCGCTGCGGTCGAGGCGGCGCGGGCCCGTGCCACGGTGGGAGAAATCTCCGATGCGATGCGCAAGGCCTTCGGTGACCATTCCGCCGTGCCGGAAGTGGTCGGCGATATCTATGGCCCCGCCTACGAGGACGATCCGGAATATAAGACCCTTACCGCGCGCCTTGCCGATTACGCCAAAAGATCCGGCACCCCGAAGATCATGGTCGCCAAGCTTGGCCAGGATGGCCATGACCGCGGCGCCAAGGTAATCGCTTCCGCCTTCGGGGACATAGGCTTCGACGTGCTCGCCGGCCCGCTGTTCCAGACGCCCGAAGAGGCTGCCGAGCTTGCGATCAAGGAAAAGGTGCAAGTGGTCGGTATGTCTTCGCTTGCCGCCGGCCACAGGACGCTGGCGCCGCAGCTCGTGAAGGCGCTGAAACAGAACGGTGCCAAAAACATCATCGTTGTCGTCGGAGGTGTGGTCCCCCGACAGGACTACGACTATCTGATGGAACATGGCGTCTCGGCGGTATTCGGTCCCGGCACCAATGTTCTCGATGCTGCGAACTCCATCCTCGACCTGCTCGAAGGCAAGCGACGCAATATCTAGGCAAGGATCGCCGGGCGCTGGAAGGACTAATCTATGCCACGCATTGATCGGCGAAGCCTCCTGGCATGCGGACTTGCGGCTGCGGCCATCTGGCGACCGCTCGGGCAGGCACGTGCGGCAAGTTTTAAGGCTGATCCGTTTTCTCTGGGCGTCGCCTCCGGCTCGCCGCGGGCGAACAGTGTCGTCATCTGGACGCGACTGATTCTGGAAGATACGTCTGCGATCACTTCCGCCGATCCTTTTGCCCCTGCTCCGAAGCGGGTGGCGGAACCTATGGACATTGAGTGGATGGTCGCCGAGGACGAGACGTTCTCGAAAACGGTACAGTCCGGTCTTTTCCGCGCCGTACCGGAATTCGCGCATTCGGTGCATGTGGAAGTAAAGGGCCTGAAGCCCGGCCGCTGGTATTTCTACCGCTTCCGCTCCGGCAATGCGACAAGTCCGGTCGGCCGCACCCGAACTGCGCCAGAAAGCGGAGACGCTTTCCGTTTCGCTTTCGCTTCCTGCCAGCAATATGAGCAGGGTTTCTACAGCGCCTACGGTGAGATGGCCAGGAGCGACCTCGATCTCGTCGTGCACCTCGGCGACTACATCTACGAACGCAGCTACGGTGCCGAGCTTGTCCGCCGGCATGGAACCGGCGTGCCTTCGCTTCTCTACGAATTCCGTGATCGCTACGCGCTATACAAGTCGGACCCGCAATTGCAGGTGGCGCATGCCGCTTTCCCTTGGCTCACCATCTGGGACGATCACGAGGTCACCAACAATTATGCGAGCGATCGCGCGCCGGATGCTCCGAACCGGGCGGAGTTCCTCGACCGCCGCCGTGCTGCTTATCAGGCCTGGTTCGAACACATGCCGGTCCCGCCGGCCCTGGCTGCCGGCTTCGACGCGCTGCGCATTTATGATCACTATCGCTTTGGCAATCTGCTTGGCGTGAGCCTGCTCGATACGCGGCAATACCGCTCGCCGCAGCTTCAAGGCACCGCCGGGAACGATCAGGCGGAGCGGACCATGCTGGGGTCGGTCCAGGAACAATGGCTGGCAAGAACGCTCGGCATGTCGCAGGCGAAATGGAATATCATCGCTCAGCAGACGCTGGTTTCGGAACGCGACACCAAGGTGGGGCCTGAGACGGGTTATAATCTTGACGGCTGGGACGGCTACCGCGCCGCGCGTGGCAGATTACTGAGCGCCGTACAGTCTTCGGCTGCCTCGAACCCGATTGTCATCGGCGGTGATCTGCATGCCTTCTATGCCGCCGATGTGAAGCGGGATTTCATGGATGAAAAGGCGCGTCCGATCGCCAGCGAATTCGTCTGCGGCTCGATCACCTCGGATGCTCCGTCGGAGGCGAGCCTGGCGACGGCTCTCGCCGAGAACCCGCATCTCAAGTTTGCCTCCGGCAAGCATGGTTATGCGATCATGCGTCTCAGCGAGCGGTCTGCGGAGGTGGATTTCATCGGCATTGCCGACCGCAAGCAGCGGAATTCACCTGCCGCTGTTTTCCAACGCTTCGCCGTCGTTGACGGTGCTGCCGGCGTCAATCGGCTTTGACTCCTCTTTTAACTGATCTCATGCAGACAGCTCTTTCTGATCCAACGCCGCTTGTCGCGGAAGTCTGAGCAGCCGGGACGCGCTGTTGCGCGACTTTTTAGATCTTGAGAAGCTTGCGGGCATTCTCCTTGAGGATCAGAGGCCGCACCTCATCCTTGATTGGAATATTGGCAAAATCGGCCATCCAGCGATCCGGCGTGATTGCCGGCCAATCCGAGCCGAACAGCATTTTGTGCTTCAGGATGGAGTTGGCGTACTGCACTAGGATCGGCGGGAAATATTTGGGCGACCAGCCGGACATGTCGATATAGACATTCGGTTTGTGGGTCGCGACCGACAGCGCTTCTTCCTGCCACGGGAAAGAAGGGTGAGCCAGGATGATGGGCATATCGGGGAAATCGACCGCCACGTCATCGAGATGGATGGGGTTCGAGAACTTGAGCCGCATGCCCATGCCGCCGCGCATGCCGGCGCCGACACCGGTTTGGCCGGTATGGAAGAGTGTGATCGCGCCTTCCTCGGCAATTGCTTCGTAAAGCGGATATGCCATCCGGTCATTGGGGTAAAAACCCTGCATGGTCGGGTGAAATTTGAAACCCTTGACGCCGAACTCCCGTACAAGGCGGCGGGCTTCCCGTGCGCCGGCCTTGCCTTTCGCCGGGTCGATCGAGGCGAAGGGGATCATGATGTCACTGTTTTCGGCGGCGATCATGGCTACTTCTTCGTTATTGTAACGGCGGAAGCCGGTTTCCCGTTCGGCGTCGACCGGGAAGATCACACAGCCGATCTTGCGCTCACGATAATAGACGGCGGTTTCATTCACCGTCGGCAGCATGCCCTTGTGGCCGGCCGGGTTCTTGAAATATTTCGCCATGCCGGCCTGGAATTCGTCGTAGCCGTCGTCGCGCGGACCGCAGCAGGGCTCCTCCGCATGGGTATGGATGTCGATCGCGAGCAGTTCATCGATATTCAAGGCCGGCTCCTCCCGATCCTGTTTCAGTCAATCCCGACGAATTTCCGTAAGAGGCCCGTCAGTTGCTGGCGTTCGTCCCTGGTCAGGTTTTCGCCAACGGAATCCTCGTAGGTGAAAAACCAATGGCTTGCCTGTCTGATTTTGTCTGCGGCAGCCGGCGTAAGCGTGATTTCGACCGCCCGGCGATCATCGTCAGGAACCTGGCGTGTGACGAGGCCCTGATCTTCCAGCGCGCGGATGAGTTTGGTCATGTGGGCGCGTTTGATCATCAGCCTTTGGCCGAGCAGGCTCTGGCGGATGCCGGGGTTGTGAAGGATGACCCAGAGAACGGAGAACTCGCCCGGTTTCAGGTGGTGCTCTCCGACTTCTTCGAAAAACCGCTCATAGATCTTGAGCTGCGCGAGCCGCATCAGGAAGCCGAGCGCCGTGCTGAGCCGGTCTAGATCGACGTCTTCTGACGTGCGGACTGGCATATCCATGATGGTGTCCTCTCAGGCCGAACCCGGCGCCTTCAAACGCGCAGCCCGCTTTTCCAGAAAGGCCCGCAGCCGCTCCTCGGCTTCCGGACTGGTGGCGGTAAACGAGGAGATGAAGGATTCCACGAACAGGCCGTCTTCCTTCGCCATATCCTGAATGCGCGGGAGCGCATTGATGACGGCGTAATTGGAAATCTCGGCATTGCTCGCGGCCGCTTCCGCCAGCGCGTGCGCCTTTTGCCGCGCCGTGCCTTTTTCGACCACGTACTGGGCGAGGTTCCAACTCTCAGCTTCTTCGGCGGAGGCGACGCGACCGGTCAGCATCATGTCGGTCATTCGCGCGACGCCCATCAGCCGCGCGACTCGCACCGAACCGCCGCCGCCGACAAAGATGCCGCGCTGGCCTTCCGGCAGCGCAAAGAAGGCGGAGCGATCCGCGACGCGGATATGCGTGGCCGCCGCAAGTTCCAGGCCGCCCCCGACCACCGCGCCATGCAGAGCCGAAATCCACGGGATTGTGCCGTGCTCGATGCCGGAAAATACCGCATGCCAGCGGCGCGAGCCACGCACGCCTTCGATCGGCGTCTTCTTCACATGTTCGGCAAGGTCGAGCCCTGCACAGAAATGGTCGCCATGGCCGAAAAGGACGACGGCTTTCGCCTCGCTTTCGGCGCGGGCTATTGCCTCGGCGATCATCTCGACGAAGCGGTCGCTGATGGCGTTGCGTTTTTCCGGGCGGTTGAGACCAATATGGGCGATCTTGCCCTTGAGCTCATAGGTCACGAAGCTCGTTGCCGTCTGATCGGCCATTTTGTGCTTACTCCTCCAGCAACGGACGCTCCCATTCATCCGCCTTGAGTTTTTGATCGTTTACATGGAGATTGTTTCCTTGTAAACAAATTTTTGGGAGCCTGTGGAGGCATTGACGTCTGGGAGGAGTGTCATGGCCGGTCAATCCGCGCGTGATGTAAAGCTGTGGTCGCCTGTGGTAAAGTGGGAGGAACGGCCGGGCGGCGAGTTCCTGGTCTGGCGGGACGATCCCCTCGGTGCTTATCCGGACAAGCTCAACGAGCGGCTGGTGCATTGGGCAAAGACTGCGCCCGACCGCGCCTGGATGGCCGATCGCGACGCGACAGGGGGCTGGCGGACCGTAACCTATGGAGAGGCGCTCGACCGGGTACGGCGTATCGGTCAGTTCCTGCTCGACCTGAAACTTTCCGCCGAAAGTCCGCTCGTCATTCTCTCCGAAAATTCGATCGAACACGCCCTGATGGCGCTCGGCGCCCAGCATGTCGGGATACCTTCGGCGGCGATCGCGCCGGCATATGCAACGCTATCCGCCGACTTTGGAAAACTTGCCGAAATTGCCGCGCAGATCACGCCGGGCCTGGTGTTCGCCGATGACGCGGCCGTCTTCCGCAAAGCCGTCGATACGGCTTTCGGCGATGATGTCCCATTCGTTGCCATCAGCAATCTCCCGGGTGACCGGTCCAACTCATATCAGTTTGAGGACGTCATCGGTACCGAGCCGACAGCGGCCGTGGACGAGGCATTCGACGCCGTCGGCCCTGATACGATGGCGAAATTTCTCTTCACTTCCGGCACTACGGGTTCTCCCAAGGGAGTGATCCAGACTCAACGCATGCTCTGCTCGAACCAGGAAATGGTGGCTGACTGCTATGCTTATTTCCGCGACGAGCCTCCGGTCCTTGTCGATTGGTCTCCGTGGAACCATACGGCGAGCGGTAACAAGTGCTTCAACATCGTGATCTATCACGGCGGCACCTATTATATCGACCGCGGCAAGCCGACGCCGAAGCTGATCGGCCAGACAATCGCCAATCTGAGAGAGATCTCGCCCACCTGGTATTTCAACGTGCCTGCCGGTTACGAGATGCTGGTGCAGGAAATGCGCGAGGACGATACGCTCCGCCAGAACTTCTTCAAGAACCTGAAAATGATGATGTATGCCGGCGCCGGCATGGCGCAGCACACCTGGGATGCGTTGATCGAGCTTGCGGAAATGACTGTAGGGGGAAGCATTCCCCTCGGCACGGGCTTAGGTTCCACGGAAACGGCGCCATTTTCGCTTTTTTGCACGGATCCTCAGGACAAACCAGGCAATATTGGGATACCTGCTCAAGGCGTCACGCTGAAGCTGGTGCCCTTCGAAGACAAGTTCGAACTGCGCCTGAAGGGTCCGAACATCACCCCCGGTTATTGGCGGAACGAGAAGCTGACGGCAGCCGCCTTCGATGAAGAAGGATTTTACCGCATAGGCGACGCCGTGAAGTTTGCGGTTCCCGGCGACCCGAGCAAGGGGTTCTACTTTGACGGTCGGACGGCGGAGAATTTCAAGCTGCAGACGGGCACCTGGGTCGCCGTCGGCATGTTGCGCGCACAGTTCGTCAACCAGTTTGGCGGTCTTATCCGCGATGCTGTCATCACCGGCGAAAACCGGGCAGAACTCGGCGCGCTTGCCGTGCCGTTCATGCCGGCTTTGCGGGAGATCATTGCAGGAGAGACCGGCCTTTCCGATGAGGCGGTGATCGCGCATCCCAAGGTGAGGACGGCGATCGCTTCGCGCCTTGCCGGCCATCAGCGGCAGGCAAGCGGTTCGGCGACGCGCATCATGCGTGTGATGCTGATGACCGAGCCGTTGCGTTTCGAAAAGGGCGAAGTGACCGACAAGGGTTCGATCAACCAGCGTGCCGTGCTCGCTCAACGTAAGGACCTGGTCGAGGCGCTTTATGCGGATGGAGTGGATGTCATCCGCGTCGGGAAGGAGCTTGCGGCATGAAGATCGAGGGAGCGAGCGCGGTTGTGACGGGCGGCGGATCGGGGCTCGGCGAGGCGACGGCGCGCCAGCTCGCGAAACTTGGGGCGATCGTGCATATCTTCGACCGGAATTCGGCTGCCGCGGAGAAGGTAGCGGGTGAAATTGGCGGGACGGCGCTCCTTGGCGACGTGACAAACGAAGGTGATGCATCGCGTGCACTGGATATTGCAGCCGGAGCCGGCGACGGTCTTAGAATTCTCGTCAACTGCGCAGGCATAGGCACCGCCGGACGCATCCTCGGCAAGCAAGGCCCGATGCCGTTGGCCGATTTCGAAAGAGTGATCCGCATCAACCTGATCGGCACGTTCAACATGATGCGGCTTGCGGCCGAGCGCATGGCGGCGCTGCCGGAACGGGATGACAAGGCGCGCGGCGTGATCGTCAACACGGCCTCCGTCGCCGCCTTTGAGGGGCAGGTCGGTCAGGCGGCCTATGCGGCCTCCAAGGGAGGCATAGTTTCCCTGGCGCTGCCGGCGGCACGCGAATTCTCGCGCTTCGGTATCCGCGTCAATACGGTGGCGCCGGGCATTTTTCTCACTCCCTTGCTCCACGAATTGCCACAGGAGGCGCAGGATAGTCTGGCCGCTGCGATCCCTTATCCGTCGAGGCTCGGCGATCCGGCGGAATTTGCCGATGCGGTGCGGTTCCTGATTGAGAACCAGTATGTCAACGGCGAAGTGATCCGGCTCGACGGCGGCATCCGCATGCAGCCGCGGTGACACAGATGTCTTTCCAGGATCAGGCAAACCGGACGCTGGATCTCCTGGCCCTGACGCCGGGCTGGCAGCGGTTGAAGGAGATGCGGCAAGATTGCGACGATGAGACGGTCGTGGCGATCGTCGGGGAAGCGGCGAATTTTGCCGAAGGCATACTGGCGCCGTTGAATACGGTCGGTGACCGGGTCGGCGCACGGGTCGTTGATGGCCGCGTCAAGACGCCCGATGGATTTGCCGATGCGTTCCGGCAATATGCCGACGCCGGCTGGCTCGGAATGGACGTGCCGGAGGAGTTCGGCGGGCAGGCGGTGCCGCTGACGCTGCATGCCGCTTGTGCACCCCTCTTCGAACGCGGCTGCGTCGCACTCATGATGGCGGCGGGCTCCACGCGGGCCGCGGCCCATCTTCTGGCCGAGGTGGCCGACGAGGCGACTGCACGCGAATGGGTCCCGAAGCTCGCCTCGGGCGAATGGGCGGCTACGATCTGCATCTCGGAGCCGGAGGCCGGGTCCGATGTCGGGCGGCTTCGTACGAAAGCCGAGTTCCTAGATGGAGAATGGCTCGTCACGGGTCAGAAGATCTGGATTTCCTTCGGCGATCACGATATGGCGACACGCATCGGCCATTGCCTGCTTGCCCGCACGAACAATCAGCCGGGCACACGCGGCATCAGCCTCTTTCTCGTGCCGAATTTCGTCGATGGCCAGCCGAACGGGGTCACGCTCGACCGGATCGAGGAGAAGATGGGCCTGCACGGCTCCCCGACCTGCGCCATGCGATTCGACAATGCAAAGGGGGTTCTCCTTGGCAAGGAAGGGCGCGGCCTGCCGCAGCTCTTCACCATGATCGAGTTGATGCGGCTTCTCACCGGCTGCCAAGGGCTGGGTATTGCGTCCGCTGCCGCCGATATTGCCGAGGACTATGCCCGAGAGCGCCGACAGGGTGGCCCGGCGGACCAGCCACCGGTGCCGATCGCCAGCCATCCGGATATTCGGCGACAGCTCCATGAGTTGCGCAGCTCGACCGAAATCATGCGCGCAGCAGTGCTGGAACTGGCGACTGCCATGGATCTGGCTCAGTTGGAAGCCGAGCCGGGGCTGGAGGATTTTTGCGGCTGGATGCTGCCGCTGATCAAGAATTTCGGCGCGGAAACGGGCTTCGATGTCGCCCATCGGGCAATACAGGTGCTCGGCGGCGCCGGCTTCACCCGTGACTGGCCCCTCGAACAGTATCTGCGGGATTCCCGCGTCATGACGATTTACGAAGGCACGACGGGTATGCAGGCGTTGGATTTTCTGGCGCGGCGCCTCTGGCGTGACGAGGGCAAGGGGCTCAGCGTTTTTCTTCAGAAGGCGCGGGACGAGGTGGACGCCTATTCCGCGGAACATCCGGAGGCGTCAGAGGCGCTGCTTACGGTTCTCGACGACTTTGAGGCGCTGAGCGAGCGGATGATGGCGATGCAGAGTGATCCTGACGCGGCGCTTTACCGCGCGGACCATTATATGCGCGCCGCCTGGGCGACCGTATCTGCCTGGATAGCATTGCGCCTCTCCGATATCAGGGCGGTAGAACGGGTGAGGGCGGAGTTCGCACTTCATAGCGCGCTTTGTAAATAAGGTGAAGTTGCGCAGGCTCTGATTTGCATGTCTGATGCCCGCTTCGATTTTTGCTCGGAATGAGAAGACAGTGAACATACTTCTCGATATCGGCGCCTTTCTCGCAACCGCCCGCGCTGGGAGTTTTTCTGCGGCCGGTCGAGATCTGGGTGTTGCGACCTCCGTCATCACGAAGCGGGTCAGGCGTCTCGAAGACCATCTGAAAACCCAGCTTTTCGTGCGTACAACGCGACGTTTGGCGTTGACGCTCGATGGGGAGCGGTTAAGGCCGCGGCTGCAGCTTCTCGTCGGGGAGATCGAGGAGACCTTGGCCACGCCCAATACGCAGGAACTGGGATTGACAGGTTCGCTGCGCATCAAGGCGCCGACGACGCTGACGTCGATGTTCTTCGGCGATATCTGTGCCGCCTTCCAGGCGGCCAATCCGCGGGTCAAGCTGGAGATCGTGCTGCTCGACCGCTCCGTGAACCCGCTGGAGGAAGGGTTTGATGTGGCGGTGGGCGCGTTGCCGCAATCCTATGCCTATGTGATCGACCACCCGCTCTGCCCGTATCCGCGAGCCCTTTGCGCGGCACCGAGTTATTTTGCAAACCGCAGGAGGCCCAAGACTCCGACAGAGCTTGTCGGCCATGAATGCATCACGTTCCATACCATCGGCACGACCTGGACCTTCCAATTGGAAACAAGCGCGCTCAACGTGGAAATAACCTCGAATTTTACCGCGAACGACAGCCGTATCCTGCTTGCCGCCGCCAGGCAGGGATTAGGGCTCGCGATCCTCCCGCGGTTCCTCGCGCAGTCGGATCTGGACAATGGTATGCTGGAGGAAGTGATGCCGGAGTTTCCGGTTGAACCGTTATGGGTCAAGGCGTCGGTGCCGCGCATCAAGATGAACAGGAACGTCGTCGCCGAGTTCATCGCCTATGCGCAGAAACGGTTTGCGCAAGGAATTCCAACACAGGACATTCCTGCCTTCTGACAGGAGATCAGCGCTTGTTTACCTTCCAGTTTTCGCAAAACACGAAAGCTGATCGCTTAACTTGCCGGGTTCCGATGACGGTATCTTCAGCTACCATCCGACCGATAAGTGCCGACAGGATACGGCACCGTGCGAAAGAGGCGTGATGTCACAGATGCTGAGCAGGGAAACCCGGATCGTCAGGCGCGAAAAGGCGGCGCCGTTTCGCAAGCTTAAGGCAGATATCTGCGTCGTCGGCGCGGGTATCGCCGGTATTTCCGCAGCCCTCGAAGCGGCTCGGCTCGGCCGTTCGGTGGTCATCGTGGATGGACAGGCAGCGCTTGGCGGACAGGCCGTCAACTCGATCATCGCCACCTTCTGCGGCCTCTTTTCCAACGGCACCCACGGCTATCAATTCACCTACGGCGTGGCCGATGAGCTGCTTGCCTACCTCGAGACGCAGGACAAGGCAGTCCATTACCGGCACGGACCAAATACCACCGTCGTTTATTACGACGAAGTGGTGCTCGGGCGCTGGATGGAGAATGCCGTTCTTGAGGCGGGTATTCAGGTCGTGCTTGGCGCCACCATTCTCGACGTGCATGTCGAGGGACGACGTATCGTTCAGACGGACTTCATGACGCGTTACGGCGGCGTATCCGTCGAGGCTACGGGCTGGGTTGAGGCAAGCGGCGATGCCGCACTCGTCTGGCAAGCCGGTTTTGCGTGCCGCGAGCCCGAAAGGGGCGGCGTCTTCGGCACGCAGATGGTGGTACTGGAGAATATCGATGAGGCAAAGCAGCCGACGCGCTACGAGATCGCCGACCGGATGAAGGACAAGGGCGCGGGTTACGGCCTCCTGCGTCGCGAGGGGCTTGGCTTCACTATTCCCGGCCGCGGCATCGCCGCAATGAACATGACCCATGTGGAGACGCCGCTCGATCCGGTTGAGGCATCCAGGAAGGCGCTTGAAGGCAAAGACCAGGCAGCGCGTGCTGTGGAGTTCCTGAAGACGGAGTTTCCCGAATGCTTCGGCAATGCCCGCATCCGCTCCTTCGGCCTGCCGGGCATCCGTCAGACCCGCTGGATCGCCGGTCGGCATCATCTGACGGTGGAAGAGATAAAGGCTGGCACCAGGTTTGACGATGCTGTCGCCCGCACGGCGTGGCCGATCGAGTTGCATGATCATGGCGACGGTCATCATTGGATCACCTTCGACGAGGACCATGCCCACTACATCCCGCTCGGCAGCCTGACGCCGGAGGAATGCGATAACGTTGCGGCCGCCGGTCGGTGTATCGATGCGGATTCCGCCGCCCTTTCGAGTGTAAGGGTCATGGGGCCTTGCATCGGCATGGGCATGGCCGCCGCCAATGCTCTCGATCTTGCCGGGACGGGCAGCGTGCACCAGATCGATCTCGCAGCACTTCGCGAACGGGTTTCTGATAATGTCGAAAAGAAGCATTATCGCTGGTCCGACGAGGAAATGCGCGCCGCATCGTGAGGAGGAAGCGATGAAGCTGAGCGACTATGAGAAGGCTATGTATGACGGCGAGCACGGCCGTGCCAAGGCACGTGCCATGGACCTGCTCGTGCGCTACGGCGAAGCGCTCGGCGCTGAACGGCTGGTCGAGACCAACAATGTTGCAGGCGCCTTCAACGCCTCGACGCCCTCTGTGCAGCCGATCGCCCGGAAGGGCATGGAGCATGTCTATTCCGAGCTCAACCTCGACAGCGACGAGGTGGTGGAGGTGCCGCATATGGTGGCGCATACCTGCCAGCTGATCACCGGTATCGACAACGACAATTGGGAACTGCAGGGCGTTGATAAATCCCTTGTGGACATGCAGCGGGAAAACGAAAAGTTCCTCGGCCGCCGCGGCGTCAACATGTTCGCCACCTGCACGCCCTATCAGGTTGGCAATGTGCCGGTGAAGGGCGAGCATTGCGCATGGATGGAATCCTCGGCGGTGATCTACTGCAACTCCGTGCTGGGTGCCCGAACCAATGTCGAGGGAAAGGAAAGTACCGGTGCCGCGGCGCTGACGGGCCGAATTCCTTATTGGGGTTTCCACATCACCGAAAACCGTCGCGGCACCCATTTGGTCGAGCTCGATATCGAGGTCGACGAGATGATGGATTGGGGGCTTTTGGGCTATTACCTCGGCGAGGTGATCGGCGAAGATATTCCCGTCGTGGAAGGCCCTATCCGCCAGCCGGATCTCGTCAAGCTCAAACATTTTGGCGCTGCCGCGGCATCGTCGGGCGGTGTCGAGATGTATCATATCCCCGGGATCACGCCGGAAGCGGAATCGGTCGAGGAAGCCTTTGGTGGCCGCAAAATGCAGGGCACGTTCCGGTACGGTTCTCAACAACGTCGCGAGACCTATGAGAAGCTGCAGAGCGCGACCGAGAAAAAAGTCGATTTCATCATGCTTGGCTGCCCGCATAACTCCATCGATCAGATGTCGCTGATCGCCCATCTCCTTGAGGGCAATCGAATTCATTCGGATGTGGCGCTGTGGGTGCACACGCCGCGGGCCATCAAGCAGGTCGCCGAACGCAATGGCTACATCGATGTCATCAAGGAAGCAGGCGGCGTCGTGATGAGCGACACCTGTCCCGCCATCTCCCGCCGTTTGCCACAGGGGACCCGCGTCATCGCCACCGATTCCGCCAAGCAGGCGCATTATCTGCCGGCGATCACCGGGGTGCAGGGTTGGTTCGGCTCCGTACGTGATTGCGTGGATGCCGCGCTGACGGGGACGTGGAACGGGAGGATCTGATGGATATCGCGGCCGAAACCAGAACTGAAACCATCGTCCTCAAGGGGCGCAAGGTGGTGGGGGGGCGCTCGGAGGGCGAGGCGCTGGTGACATCAGAGACGATTTCCGGCTGGGGCGGCATCAACGAGCGGAGCGGTGCAATCATAGAACGTCGCCACGAGCTCAGGGGGGTCTCATTCGCCGGCAAGGTTCTGGTCTTTCCCGGCGCCAAGGGCTCGTCCGGCTGGTCGGCCTATTTCCATATGACGCGATTGAACGGCGTCCAGCCTGCGGCGATGATCTTTACGCGGATGACGACGAAGATCGCGCTCGGTGCGGTCGTCACCCGCGTGCCGGCGGTCACCGATCTCGATCGGGATCCGCTGTTGGTGATCGAGACCGGCGATTGGGTTACAGTCGATGCCGATGCCGGCACGGTGACCGTGATCAAGAAGACGCGGCCATAAACTCACCTCCAGGCAGAGTTCTTCCGGTCGCGCTTCAGGCGGCCCGGACGAAGCGGCTCGAAAGCGGCGCGCGTTTGTGCAATGGCACGCGGCGGAGCATTTCCAGCGCGAAAAGCCTTGCATTTTGCCGGGCCTTGTCGAGATTGCTGATCCGGGCTTCGTCCATCGTGTAAAGCGTGCCGCCGAGATCGAAGATGTCGCGGAACGCAGCACGTTCGATGATCGGCGTATCGAGCACGTCGACATTGCGCTCTGCGAGCAGCATCTTGACCGTCAGCAGGGCGCGAGTGGTCACCATGGAGTTGACGCGCGTCAGCACCACGGAATGGGGCACGCGGAGGTTGGCCTTTTCTGCGAGGTAGCGCAGCAGTTCCAGGACGTTGGCGCCCCCTTGGGCGTCCATGGCGCAGCCCTGGATGGGGATCAGGACATGGTCTGAGAGGCCGATCGCCTTGGCGAGCAGCGGGCTCTGGGCGCCGGGCAGATCCAGCACGAAATAGTCCGTCTTGTGCCGGTTTTCCAGGATATGGCGTTCGATCGACGCCTGGGTGACATAGGAGATGACATTGAGCCTGTCGTCCGCCGGCGAGAGCTGATGCCAGCGCGAGATCCAGTATTGCGGATCGGCATCGAGGATCGTGACGCGATAGCCTTGCTCTACCAGTTCTGTGGCGAGAAGAAGCACGGCCGTGGTCTTGCCTGCACCGCCCTTGGTGTTGGCAAAGGTTATAACTGGCATCTTGGGTCCCCGTCCGGCTGCCGAGCGCAAATTGCTCTTCACCGCACCCTCATGATGCGTGGCGTCATTCTTGCCAAACATGGTTAATGAGGCATGAAGGCTGAATTGGCAGATTTCACCGCCGGCGATCGGCAGCTAGGATTTCCCGCCCGATCTGGTCGAGCGGCACGATCCTGTCGACGCCCCCATGTGCGATCGCTTCCTTCGGCATGCCGAAGACGACCGAGGTGGCTTCATCCTGGGCAACCGTATAGGCGCCGGCCTGATGCATCTCATTCATGCCGCGGGCGCCGTCGTCGCCCATGCCGGTCATGATAACGCCCATGGCGTTGGCGCCCGCTGACCTCGCGGCGGAGCGGAACAGCACGTCGACAGAAGGGCGATGGCGACTGACGAGCGGCCCAGACCGGATGGAGACTTCGTAACGGGCGCCACGCCGTTCGAGCAGCATGTGCTTGTCGCCGGGCGCGATCAGCACGTGGCCGCGCAGAACAGGATCGCCGTCGACAGCCTCCTTGACCTCCACCTGGCAGAGGCTGTTAAGGCGTTGGGCAAACGCTGCGGTGAATTTCTCCGGCATGTGCTGGACGATGACGATGCCCGGCGAGTTAGCGGGCAGGGCCTCGAGAAGCTCGCGCAATGCTTCGGTGCCGCCGGTGGACGCGCCGACGCAGACGACCATTTCGGTCGTTTTTGCCATGGCGCCGGCTCTTGGAGGCGGCATGATCGCATCCGCGGTAAGCTTGGCGGTTGTGCTTCCTTCCACAAGTCGCGATGCGCGCAGCTTGCCGACCCGGGCGCGGGCGGCACCTTTGACCGCAGTTCGGATGCGATCGGCCGCTTCGGCGAGATGATCCGCCGCGCCGATCTTCGGCTTCAGAATGATATCCACGGCGCCGGCTTCCAGCGCCTGCATCAGAGTTTCCGATCCGGCTTCCGTCAGCGATGAACACATCACCACCGGAATGGGATGCTGCGACATCAGCTTGCGCAGGAAAGTGATGCCGTCCATCTGGGGCATTTCGACATCGAGCGTGATGACGTCGGGGATTTCTTCACGAATCTTCCGCGCCGCCATGAAGGGATCGTTGGCGACCCCCATGACTTCGATATCGGGATCGGCCGACAGGATTGAAGACAAAATCTGCCGGACGCTCGCCGAGTCATCGATGATCAGGACGCGGATTTTGCCCATCATGCTCATACTCGCCTGAAGATCGTATTCGCGACCTGTCTGATCGGCAGATCGAACCCCGTTACCGTTTCGGAATGGCCAATGAACAGATAACCCCCCGGCATCAGCCGGTCACAGAGCCTTGTAAGTACATGGCTCTGGGTATGTTTATCGAAGTAAATCAAGACGTTGCGGCAGAAAATCATATGCATCGGATCGCCGACGGCATAGGCGTCGTCCATCAGGTTCAGCCGTGCGAAGCCCACATGGGAACGGAGCTTGGGAGCGATACGCATTTCATGCCGGCGGGGATCCGACGCCCGCATCACGTATTTCCGCATCATCTCGGACGGGACCGGCTGAAGAAGTTCGCTCTGATAGATGCCGCGTTGAGCCTTTTGCAGCACGTCGGTGGAGAGGTCCGTTGCGAGTACGAAATAATCCCTCTCCGGCGCGTTGGCCGCAAGATAGTCGGACAGCACCATGGCCATGGTGTAAGGTTCTGCGCCGGTCGAGCAGGCGGAGCTCCAGGTACGGATGCGTCGCTCGTTGAAGTTCCGCAGGATATCCGGCAGTGCCGCCCTCGTCATGTATTCGAAATGTTTCGGTTCACGGAAGAAGTCGGTCTTGTTGGTCGTGACCGCGTCGATGAGGAAGATCGCTTCCGCCTCGATGCCGCCTTGCTTGAAAAGATAGTCGCAATAGCTGTCGAAGGTCTGCATGCCGGTGACCCGCAGGCGCCGCCGAAGCCGCCCCTCCAGCATGGTCATTTTCGTATGGGGCATCTTGATGCCGCTGTAATTGTATATGTATTCCGCCAGTACGTCGAAATCGCGCTTGCTCAGCCGATCGTCGAGCGGCTGGCTTCTCATCGCCATGCTCACGCACTCACCCCCGTCATGTTGACTTTCCAGGCCCGCGTCCCTGTTCCTACGCGACCTGAGCCTGCGGCCCGACATCGGCGAGGGCCGAACCGGAATCCGAGAACAGTCGCGCAAGATCGACAATGACCACGAAGCCGCCGTCCCGTCGCACGACGCCCGCGATGTAGTCCGAGCGCCAGCGCACGCCGATGTCCGGTGCGGTCTCGATCTGCTCGCTGCGGAACGGCACGACTTCGAAAACCCGATCTGCCACAAGGCCGAGCGCCAGAACGCGATCGGCGACAGGCACATCGAGCACCAGGATCCGCGTATGGGACGTCTTGACGGTCCTGGACATCCCGAGACGCAGACGGAGATCAATAACCGGGACACCCTGACCGCGGACATCGCGCAACCCCAGAAGATATTCCGGGCCATGCGGGATCTTGAACGGCTCCTCATGGTCAAGGATCTCGCGGACCACCTCCACGGGGACCGCGAAGAGCTCTTCGCCGAGGGCGAAGGTTACGAATTGCGCTTCGGAAGATATTGCAGCCATTATGCACGCTCCCTGAAATCATCGTCGTCGGAGTCCGGCCCACCCATGGATAGGTCGAGGGCGAAACCCCTGGCACGGGCCTGCTGCGCCGCCAACGATTGTTCAGCCGGCCGGGTGGTGTAGCCTTTATGCGTCGGCTGTGCTGAAGATCTTGCTGGGGCTTGCTTGGTTGCTGCGATCTGGCCTCGCTGCTTGGAGCCGGTGCGATCGACCTTGAAGAAGGCGATCGATGCCTGCAGTTCCTCGGCCTGAGCGGCCAGTTCTTCCGATGTCGCAGACATCTCTTCGGATGCGCCGGCA
>NZ_SOEM01000035.1:0-32995 GCF_004368875.1 Neorhizobium sp. R1-B | reverse complement strand
GGCTGTGTTTCAGGCTGTGCCGGAGACACGTCGAGTGCCCGAATTTCGGTCGTGGCAATCATTGCTATTTCCTATCACCATTGACGTCTGGGCTCTACCGGCCGAGACACGAACTGTTGGTGCTTCGATCGGCGAACGACGCGGCGTTACGAAGCGTAAACAGCAAGTGCACAACGGTGCCTTGGTCTTAGAAGAATTCGAACCAAGTTTTCCAACTCAGGATGAAAAATAAACGAAGTTTGGCAGCGCAATCGCCAGAACTTTCTCGGTTGCCTTGAACTCAGCCTCGTCTTCTCCATGCGACGTCTGGGTGACGAGGAATAGGATATGCGGGGGCTCACAACAAACGATACCTGAGATTGGTTGAGCGTCATGTCTCGCGATTGGCAGCGGATGTCCCATCGGGAGCTATCATCCCTTAGTGTCATCAATGATCTGCAAGGCTTGCAGAAGCGGTCGTCCAAACTTCAGGAATTTGTTCGCTAAAATTCTGATTTCCTCTAGATTCTCATGCTTGGATTCGATCCTTTTGCCGTCTCTCACAAGGCGTTCGCCGATGCTGTCCAGGAAATCCCACACATAGCCGGTCAAGGCCGCGGCGCCGGCTTTACCCTCGCTGGCGGCGAGGACGAGCAGCTGCGTCATGTGGGTGAGCCCGATCCCGCCTCCGGTCACGGGCGATACCATGTGGTGCAGATCCATGCTGACAAGCGCCCGCTGCAAGATGTACCGGTTCAGCGCCCTGCATTGCTCCTTCACTCTCTCCGAAGGTATTTGCGCCGGGGCCACAAATCCGGCGCCGGTGAGTACAGTCAGGTAATCTACGACATCCTGAGTCGTGAGATTTCGCAGCTTGTTATGTTTGAAAAGTTCCTCGACGCGTTTTGGCCTGTAGCCCTCCTCGGCCAGGACCTCGAGGATCAAGTCGTATTTGCCGGAGGGCAGTGCCACCTCGCCCCTGGCACACGCGATCTTTTTCGGGACATCAATTTCTGGGATCACCAGCACGAATGCCAACGCGTGCCAGACATCGCGATGTTCCCGACTTGGAAGTAGCCTTGCCCCCTTGACGAAGATATCGGTCCGGAAGCGCCTGTTCACCAGATAGTCGCGGACCGTCTCGCGCATGATCGGATGACGGATCTGCGAAACGAACTTGATCCCTTCCTCATGGAGCTGAAAGGCATCTATGCCATCGAGCAGCCGCGCAGAGCCGACATATGTGAGCTTGGCGTCGTCCAGACTCCGGATCATGTCCGAAAAGTGCTCAAGATGCCAATCCGCGTTCATATATTCGTGGCCGAGATAGTTGCGCCCCTGTTTCGTCAATTGCTCCACATGATGCCTGGCGAAAGGGTTGTCCCGAAAATAGAACGATCCGGCCTTTGCGATCTCTTCCGCGAACTGCACCGCGCCTTCGATCATCTCCATCGGTCTCGACATCCTGCCGCCGCCATAGTCCTGATAGAGAGACATCAGCTGGCGGATCGGCACGACCGGAGCCCAGCCGGGCAGGCAGTTATAGCTTATATAGGCGATCCCTCCGGGACGGAGTTTGCGCCTGATGATGTCGGTTACGGTCTTGCGGTTCTTTTCCGATACCCAGCTCCAGATCCCGTGTAGCGCTATGACATCGAAGTCGGGAAGGCCCTTCCGGTTGGCAAACTCCTCGAAAGAGTCGTCGAACAGATGAATGTCCGCTCTTGAGGCATCGGCCAGTTTGCAGGCCTCCACGACTTGCGCCGGATTGAAGTCGGTACCCCAGTAGGAACCGGAAGACGCCGCGGCGAGCATGTTGATCGTGACACCCTGCCCGAAGCCAAGCTCGAGATAGGAAGGTGCATCGGGAATCTGCGGCTCGATCGCGTTGCATAGGCATGCCAGGCGCAATAGGGCCGGGTTCATTTCCGGATAATATCCATGGGTGTAGTTGAGGTCGGTGAAGTAGCCGTACGACCATGCCATCAGCAAATCTCCAGGACACGTTCAAGGCTCGCGCCCGCCGTCCTTCGTTGTTGGTTTAGAAAGGAAGCAACCGACCAGGGATACGGCACGGGACAAGCCTTGAGCACGCACGGCGGTTTAAGCGAATGTCGCGCCGGTCAGCGCCAGGGATATATCCCAGAGGCGCGCCGCCGCGACGGTATCCAGCGCCTGTTTCGGAGGCGTCTCCTTGACCGGATAACCGCGGGTGCCACCCAGCCTGTCGGGTCCGTAGTACGCTCCGTCACGCGCCGCCGGGTCGGTCGCCGCATAGAGCGTCGGCAAAGCGCCCTGGCAGGCGGGCTGGAACAGGAACGGCATGAAACGGCGCAGCATTCCGGGCAGGCTCCACCGCCCCGAACCGTTCACGATCAGGTCGGTGCGTGTGAGGCCCGGATGGGCCGCCAGGCTTTCAACGCCCCACCCAGCCGCCTTGCTGCGCCGGCTCATCTCGAAGGCGAACATGATGCAGGCGAGCTTGGACTGGCTGTAGACCTGCATCGGCTTGTAGCTGCGCTCGGCCTGCAGGTCGTCGAAGTCGATCGCGCCGCCACGCGCCGCCACGCTGCTGAGCGTCACCACGCGCGGATTGAGGCCTTTTTTCAGGAGCGGCAGCAGATAGGCGGTAAGAGCGAAATGACCGAGATAGTTCGTGCCGAACTGCAGCTCGAAACCGTCCTTCGTTTCGCGCCGCACCGGCGGTCTCATGACTCCGGCATTGTTGATCAGAAGATCGAGGCTGTCCTGCTCCTGAGCGAGCTTCGCCGCGAAGCCGGCGATTGAGGCCAGGTCGGCGAGATCCACCTGGCCGAACCGCACCATAGCGCCAGGGACGGCTTGCCTGATACTGGCCACGGCTTTGACACCCTTCTGAGGATTGCGGCCTGCGATCACGACATCGGCGCCGGCGCGGGCCAGAGCCAGCGCGTCTTCGTAACCCAGCCCGCCGGTGCCGGTCACGACCACCGAAACGCCGTGCTGCGAAGGAATGTTACTGGTCGTCCACTTCGTCATCAGTGATCCTCATCTCGGCAATGCAAGATCGAGCCAGGTGTGGCTCGACGCGCTACGTTCATCTTCGTCACCAGCATGCCCATACCGTCTTAGATCTCCATGCCCAAAGGCGCGAAAAACCTGCCTGATCCTACAATCTCGACTGCCAGCAAGCATTGGTTGCGATCCCTCAGTTCGACGTCCCAAAAGCTTTCGGGTCGCTCCAACGCACCGCGGCCTAGGAAAGTCGCCGGCGGACTGGCGTATTCCCGCCCGATACTCGGTTATCGGGATGCTGGGCCGCCTTTGTTCGTCGCGATGTTTGTTGAAGTTGCAGCAGGGCGCTTCACCGGGCGCGGTGCAGCACTATGGTCCGGCCGAGCGCGGGTGTCCCCATGTAGACGCGGACCTCCATTTTCTCGCCGAGCAGGGCTGCGCGGGCGTTTGCGGAGCGGCCGTTGGCTCCGCTGTACCAGCTTCCATCTTCCCAACGCAGATCACGGGGGTCCCATTTGAGGTCGGTCAGAAAAACAATACCCTCGAGCGAACGGCCCCGGAGGTTCGGATCGGGATTTTTGGTATCCTTCTTGAATGTTTTGCCATCCGCCTCCATCAGGAGTTTTCCGTAGAGCATGCGAGCCGAATAGCTCCCGCCCGCTTCGAACATCTCTATCTTGAGGATGCCGTCCTCCGCCTCCCAGACACCGACGATCTGGTCTGGCGACGACGCCTGTGCCAAAGCATGGCCGACCGAGAGACTGGTCAATCCTGCAGCGAGTGCGGCGGCGAGCAGCGGCCTCTTTGCCGATTTCAACATATAGGTTCCTTTCCGATATTTGGGGCGTGCGATAGCGACAGAAGCCATGCCGTCCGGGATACTTGGCGGCCCGATGATCAGCCTCAACTCGGCGCGGCGCGCGAGGCTGAACCGATCCGGACCATTTCCGAGGCAATGCACTGCGAACTTAGCGGTCAGCCACGCGGGGACGAATGCCGATTTCCGTGAATTTCTTGCCTGATCCTCTATCCGCACTGTGCGAACTGACCCAGGCATTCCTGCTTCAGTTTTTGCCGTGATAGGTCACGCGACAGATGCCCGGCCCTCCGGAAGCAAAGCATCCGCCCGACGAGCTTCGGCTGAGAACCTTCTATTGCGGTAGCGGAGGAGCATCTCAGGGATCGCTTCGCGCCGCGGCGGCACGGGTGACCTTTTCCATAGATCCGCGCTTAGGCGCGGCGTGCCTTGCGGCTTGCGTACTGGCTATACATACGCTGGTGGTTCAACGCGTCCTGCTTTGGCGCAACGCCGAACATTCGCGAGTATTCGCGGCTGAACTGCGACGGGCTTTCGTAGCCGACCTTGTAGGCCGCTTCCTCGACGCTTGCAGCTTCCGCGACCATTAGGCGTCGCGACTCAAGAAGGCGCAGCTGCTTCTGGAACTGAAGTGGCGTCACCGAGGTGAGCTGCTTGAAATGCTGATGAAACGATGACGGGCTCATGTGCGCCACCTCCGCCATCTGTTCCACACGCAGCGTCTGGGTGAAATTGGCGCGCAGGAAATAGATCGCCTTTGCAATCCGCATGAAATTCGATTCCGGCACGGCCAGGCTGCAGAGTTCCGCGCCGTGCGGGCCGGTCAAAAGCCAATAGCAGATCTCCCGCATGACGGACGGGTAGAGGATCGGGATTGCCTTCGGCGTCTGAGACATCCGGATCAGGCGCAGCACACATTCAGCCAGAGATTCATCGACCTTTCCGACGAACACCGATGGACCGGGCATGGCAGGCGGAGCGGGTGGCATCTCCAACTGCTCCAGCACCTCGCGCAGCATGTTCACGTCGAGATCAATGGTAAGGCCGATATAGGGCGTCTGCTCACTCGCCTCGATCACCCGCCCGCTGGCCGGCATTTCCATGCTGACGACAAGGCACTCCATCGCCCCATAACGAAGTGTCTCCTCGCCGAACAGAATTTCCTTTGCGCCCTGTGCCACGACGCAGAGCGACGGACGATAGATCTGCCGCAGTGGCATCCGCTGCTGGTAGGACCGGATGATGTTGACGCTCTCGATATGCGTCGGAAACAGGCCCTCACCGCCGCCCTGGCTTTCGATGTAGCTGGTAATTCCACCAAGAAGCGATGACGACACGCGAACCTCCGTTTGGTTTCGAGGCCAGCGCAGAACTCGCCCTTCCGTCGGCAGGGTATCGCCGCTTGTAGGAATAGGCAAATTTATTGAGGTATTCGGCATTTTGGTCATGGGAGACTTCCTCTAGCTTGATGACGTCACTCACAGCCAGGGAAGCACACAACATGACAGGAACGGCTGCGCCGTCAATAGATAAGAAAGCTGATCTTCCCAATAAATCGAAAATAAATATTGATGAATATTTCGATGGTCGAAGCGTAACGGTACTGCTTATTACGTTGTTTCTTGTTAGCGCCATTTCCCAGGTCGACCGGATGCTTCCCTTCGTCTTGGCCGAGTCCATCAAGGAAGATCTCGATCTGAGCGACACCGAGATTGGCTTACTCACCGGCATTGCATTCGCGGTCTGCTACACGCTGCTGTCGATGCCCCTCGCCCGCGCCGCCGATCGTGGTTCGCCCCGTTCCGTCCTCATTTTATGCCTCTTGCTCTGGAGCGCGATGACAGTGCTCGGCGGCCTCGCCATGAGCTTCCTGTTCCTGGCTTTCACGCGCTTCGGTGTCGCGTTCGGCGCGGCCGGCGGAACGCCCGCCAGCCATGCGATCATCGCCCGGAAGGTACCGCCCGAGCGCCGCGGCCTGGCTCTTGGCATTTTCTCCATGGGCATCCCGCTCGGCACTATGATGGGCTTTGCCGTCGGCGGCGCGATCGGCGATACGCTGGGATGGCGTGCAGCGCTGGTGGGCGCTGGCGTTCTCGGCATGTTCATCGCCCTGCTGGCGCTCGCCGTCATACGCTCTACCCCGCCGCTCAAGCGTTCGGCCACCGATAGCAAGCCGTTCCTGAAGGCGAGCCTGCAACTGCTTTCGTCCCCGTCATTTCGTTGGCTGTTCATCAGCTCTGTCGCACTCGGCTTCGCCGCAGCGCCATTCTATGCTTTTGCAGTTCCCTTCCTGATCCGCACCCATGACTACAGCGCCAGCGAGGCTGGACTTGCGTTCGGATTGCTGCAAGGCCTGATGGGGATTTGCGGAACGCTGGCAGGCGGGCGCCTGTTTGACCGCGCGGTACGCTCCGGAACCGGTCGGGTCCTCGGGCCGCCAGCCATCCTGTTGATGATCGCAAGCCTTACGACGACCGCCGCGCTGTTTACCCCGACCGGGTGGCTTTCCATCCTCCTTTTCGTCCCCGGCATGTTGTCCTTCGCATTTCTGCTGCCCTGGTGCTTCGGCGCCGCCCACCTGGTGGCAGGCAAGGGCAGGGAGGCGATGGCGACGAGCCTCGCGATGATTGGCTCCGGTCTTTTCGGTCCTGCGCTCGGACCTCTCATTGTCGGCATGATCAGCGACGCGGCGACAACGGCGCGGGTGCCGAACGGCATTGGACTGGGCCTGCTCATCGTCCCGGTTGCAGGCATCCTGACCGGCATCGCCATGCTGATCGCAAATCAACGCATCGCTGCCTTGCTGGGACGGCAATCAACCCTGGTGGAGGTCTGAGGAATGGTTTCTCTCATCGTCAATGGATCGCGGATGGACATCGAGACGGATGTCGACAAACCCCTCCTCTGGGTGCTTCGTGAGAACCTTGGATTGCTCGGCCCCAAATATGGTTGTGGCATTGCCCAGTGTGGGGCCTGCCGCGTCCTCATCAACGGGGAAGCCACCCCCTCCTGCGTGACACCGGTCGGCTCCGTTGCGGGCGCCTCCGTGGTGACCGTGGAGGGGCTGAGTCAGCCAAACGGCACTCTGTCGGCCGTGCAGCAGGCCTGGATCGATGAGCAGGTGCCGCAATGCGGTTTTTGCCAACCCGGGTTCGTCATCGCTACGACGGCGCTATTGAAGGCGACCCCGCGGCCGACCGACGCCGAGATCGATGAGGCAATCACCAATATCTGCCGATGCGGTACCTATCCGCGCATCCGCCGCGCGATCCATCGCGCCGCCGCCCTGCTGGCCGAGCGCTGAGGAGACCGTCATGCCTCGTTTTCTCTCCCGTCGCGGTTTCCTGCTCACCGGCGCAGCCCTTGGCGGCACCGTCCTTGTCGCCGCTGTCGGCGGTGTCGGCTATCTCGCCAGCGTCGATGTCGATGGGCTGGATGGCCATCTGGATGGCGAGCGAGCCGTGCTCAACGCCTTCGTGGTCATTCATCCGGACAACCGGGTGGTCGTCAATGTGCCGAAAACCGAGATGGGCCAGGGCATCCATACAGGACTTGCCATGGTGGTGGCGGAGGAACTGGACATCCCATTCGACGACCGCATCAGCGTAGTTTTCCCGACGGAGGCGCATCCAGCCTATTCGACCTGGTTCAACGTCCTTCAGATCCGTCCGGAGGAAGCGTCGGGACCCGCTGTCTGGGTGGGTCGCCGCGTGCTGGGGCAACTGGGCTTCATCGCCACCGGCGCGTCAGGCTCGACCATGGGTATGTGGCACCCAATGCGCGTCGCCGGAGCGTCGGCCCGCCACATGCTGTTGGCGGCGGCGGCGGCTCGACTGAATGTGCCGGCCATGGAGCTTGCCACCGGCGACGGGTTTGTCCGTCACGCGGCTTCCGGCCGGCGCCTGTCCTATGGCGAGCTTGCTCACGAGGCCGCCCTGTTGCCGCCACCCGATCATCCCGCACTAAAACCCACCTCCGAATGGCGGATCATCGGCCGGTCGCAGCCTCGGGTCGATATACCTGCCAAGATTCGCGGCGAACCTGTCTTTGGCATGGACGTCACCCTGCCCCACATGATCTACGCCGCCATTCGCCATGCGCCCGTCTTTGGCGCGCAGGTGGCTCGCATTGCAAACGAGGCCGCGGTGCGTTCCCAGCCTGGCATCACGGACGTGACGGTCATCGATGGGCGGAAGGTGGCAGTGGTCGCCGGTTCCTGGTGGCAGGCCGAGCAGGCCGCGCGTCTCCTCGAAATCGATTGGACCTCAACCGATGCGGACAGTGTCAGCAGCGCCGAGATGTCCGCGCGACTTCGGTCCGCGTTCGAAAGCACGACCCCATACGAGCATATCAACGACGGTAACGCGGCTTCCGTGATCGCCGACGCCGTCACTTCGGCGGTGATAGAAGCCGACTACACCGTGCCATTCCTTCCCCATGCCTGCATGGAACCCATCAATGCGACGGTACTCGTCCGTGACGACGGGACCGCAGAGGCATGGGTCTCGTCGCAATCGCCGATGGCCGTCCGGCGGGGCGCTGCCCGAGGCGCCGGGCTGGCGGGCGTCGAACCGATTTCGGTGACCTGCAACATCACGATGAATGGCGGCGCCTTCGGCCGGCGCAGTGATCAGGATGTGGTGACCGAGGCGGCCTTCCTCGCGGCGCGGCACCGCGGCCGGCCGGTCAAGCTGATCTGGTCGCGCGAGGAGGACATCGGCCGCGGTCTTTTTCGTAGCCACGCCGCCGCGCGGCTGCGCGCCGCCCTCGGGCCGGACGGCCTGCCGGTTGCATATGATGCGCTGGTCGCGGCGCAATCGATTACCCAGGGGATCGCGAGCCGCAACCTACCCTTCACGCCCGGCCCGGACGGGGATCGTCTGTCGGTCGAGGGGCTGGACAAGCTGCACTACCCCATTCCGAACCGGCGGGTGCGCAGTCAGCATGTGCCCAGCCATATGCCGATTCACTTCTGGCGGTCGAACGGCTTCTCGTTCAACACCTTCTTCACGGAGAGCTTCATCGACGAATGCGCCCAGCGCGCGGGAGCAGACCCGCTTACCTATCGTCGGGCGCTCCTGCGCGACAAGCCCCGGCATCTTGCGGTGATGAACCGTGTGGCTGAGATGGCCGGGTGGGGCACTGCCCTGCGACCGGGCCAGGGCCGCGGCATCGCCATCGAGGAGTGCTATCGCAGCGTTGTGGCGCAGGTGGCGGAGGTGACGGTGGCCGCGAACGGCGAAGTCCGGGTGAACCGCATCGTCTGCGCAATCGACGCTGGCCTGGTGATCAACCCGGACGCCGTCGTCGCGCAGATGGAGGGCGGCATCAGTTTTGGACTGACCACGGCGCTGATAAGCGCAATCACGCTCGATGCCGGCGCGGTGGTGGAATCCAACTTCCACGATTTCCCAATGCAGCGCATCGCCGACGCACCCGAGATAGAGGTCTCAATCATGGAAAGCACGGAGCCGCCCTGTGGCGTGGGCGAGCCGGGCGTGGTGCCGGTCGCAGGCGCGATCGCCAATGCCATCCATGCAGCCACGGGCCGACGGATACGTTCGCTGCCGCTGGCCGTCACCGAGACCATCGGCGAACGCCGAACACGGACCGTCTTGCCTCCCGTCGCAACGTGAGGCGTGTGTACTCGTCTCGGATCAGGGATGCCCCTGCCCTGCGATCCGACGAGAGCCGTCACTGATAATGTCGACCTGCGGGCGGCCTCTGGAACCACCGGTGGCGCGTCGCGAAAACCGGGCGCCTCCGGTGGCTCATCTCGCCTGAGAGAGCATTCTCCACATCCGGCTAACACTGCCCAGCCATCGATCAAAGAGGAACCGCTTATGGATTTTGACCCGGTAGCAGCAATCATGGCGTGGATAGGCGCCTATGGGCTTGTTGGTCTTTTCGCCATTGCACTGGCCGAGCGCTTCGTGCCCGTCATCCCATCCTACGGGCTGCTGCTGGCGATCGGCATCGGCGCAGCGGATGAGGCCTGGCCGCTGCTGGCAGGCTTTCTTGCAACTGTCGCTGGCAGCATGTTCGGCTGTGCGGCCTTATTCTATTCTTTCCGGCTGCTGGGCACCGTAAGATCCGCCCGACTTCTGAACAGAGCTTGCCGTATCTTCGGGATGTCGGCAGATCGCGTCGAGCACCGGACCGCCTCGTTCCGCCGGAACCAGACCACGCTTGCCTTCGCGCTCCAGCTTGTGCCGACCGTCCGGCTGTTCGCTCCCGCCTTCGCTGCCCTTTTTCGTGGAAACTCCAGCGGCTTTATGGTCGCCTCGGCGGCCGGCGTCGCGGTCTGGAATGGCCTGTTCATCGGCCTCGGTTATTACGCTTCGCACTCGATTGAGACAGGGAACATAACGGTCCTTGCTTTGGCAGCCCTGGGCGGCCTGCTGCTTGCGGAGGCAATCCTGTTCTGGCTTGCGCGACGGGTTCGCAGCCGTAGACCGGGCGCGGCGCTATGCGAAACCTGATCACGCCTGACAGCGGCCCGCCATCGAACCATGCCGGGAACCAAAAACATCTTCGAGGTCATTTCCAATGAAACAACAGCGTATGGCCGAGACGTTCGGCTTCTTCCGGGCTTGGTTCAGGAATCCTTTGCGGGTCGCCGCCGTCGCGCCCTCGGGACAGGCGCTGGCCAGCCTTATCACCTCCGAAATCTCGCGCGACACCGGGCCGGTGATCGAGCTCGGCCCCGGCACGGGTGCATTTACACGCAACCTCCTCGCCCGTGGTGTCCGAGAGGAAGACCTCGCGCTGATCGAGTTCGAGGCCGAGTTCGCCGCCGCGCTCCATTTCCATTACCCGGGAGCACGTACGCTTTGGATGGATGCCGCTCGCCTGCGTACGGTTGAACTCTTCGAAGGAAGGCCCGCTGGCGCCGTGGTCAGCGGGCTACCAGTGTTGTCGATGCCGCCGCGTAAGGTGATTGCGATCCTGACCGGTGCATTTAACAAGTTGAAGCCGGACGCCGCCTTCTATCAATTCACCTACGGCCCGCGTTGTCCGGTTCCGCTGAGATTACTGAATCATCTCGGGCTCGAGGCGGAAAGGATCGGCGGCACGCTCGCCAATCTTCCTCCGGCAGCGGTTTACCGAATCAGACGCAGGCACCCCAACCCCCTCTACCTTGACCGCTTGTCATCGCGGCAGCACGAGCTCGCCGGGTAGACCTGGATAAGCGCGATCCGAGGTCTGACTGGTCGGAGCGTGGCTTCGCCGCGCCACTACCGGCGCGACGACCTCTACGTCATCACCGCCGGCGCCTGTCAAATTTGGAGCCTCATTGGCTCATGCGAGAGCGCGCTGTTGCTTGCGCGGCCCGGATCATTCCCTGATACTGCCCATCCTTGCCGGGATACCAGGGCATCCGTTCTATATCCGCAAAACCCGGGATCGTCTCCATATGCGCAACCATGCGTCGGCGCATCGCCTCGTCCGGCAAAGGCCCGTACATGGCTTGCACATTGTCCTCGGCGTGTTCCGGATTCGACGTGCCACACAGCACTGTCGTGACTGCTGGATGCGCCATGACCCATTTCAGGAAGAACTGCGCCCAGGTCGCGGCTTCGAATTCCTGAGCGAAGGACGGCAGCGGATGACCTTCGACCACCTTCATCAGGCGCGCCTTTTCCAGCGGAAGGTTGATGAAGACGCCGACGCCGCGGGCGGCTGCGGCCGGCAACAGCCGGCGCTCGGCGTCGCGGTTGAAGATCAAGTAGTTCGTCTGAACGAAATCGACACTCCCGCGCTCGACGAGGTCGGCAAGCTGATCCTGCGCACCGGATTCATGATGGGTCACGCCGACGTAGCGAATGCGACCTTCCTTCTTCCAGGCCTGCATGAGGGGAAGGACAACGGGGTGCGTTGACGATGCTGTGGCATTGCATGAGGTCGATCGTGTCGCGCCAGACGCGCAGCCTCGACTGCTCGAAACTTGCCATCGCATGGCTCTCGTCGCCGAGATATTCGCCGGTCGACCAGATCTTGTTGGCGACGAAAATCTCGGATGGCTCCGGGGTGCGCTGACATCACATTCTCAAATCTGTGCACGAACCACGGGTCTCCGGTACCGGCTGGCAGTCGAGAAGGCAGCTCCTTATGCCCGATATCACGCGGTTGCCGAGGAAGGCGTCCCCTTCCGGCAGATAGCCACGTCGATCGGCGCCGGATTGGACCTCCCGGTCCAATCGATCGAGCCCGAAACAGCGGCTTCTCATTATGGCTGGTTCAGCCATTTTGCTGCGATGGATATTCAAGCATCCAGCGTCCAGACGCGTGCAAGCCTCGCGTGGGCTCCGAACGGTGAAAGCCTTTTGGAGGATCTGGCCGGGCCTGCCTATTTCGGCGCAGGCTAGTTTCGCCAACCCAGCAGTCGCGATCCGCTCGCAAGCAACAATCCGGTTATGTGGAAGAATCAACCTATGGTTAGATAGCAATCTGGACGTCTTCTATTCGGGAAGAAGAAATTCGGATTTGAAGGAAGATAAAGGAATCTGAACGCGGGCCCACGGCTTGTCGCAGGCGGATGCAATGACGAGGTTCCGGGGTTCGAGCTGTGGCGTGACGAGATATTCGCCTATGTCGCATATGAGGGATCTCGCCCCGTCGCCTGTGCAGGCGCGTGCGAGGTGGATGGTCACCTGTTTCGGGTCTTGGTGGCGACCAACCCTAATCGCCAGCGGCGTGGTTTCGGAGAGGCTGTCACGCGGAATGCACTTTACGAGGCGATCCAATCTACCGGCATTGAACGCGTATGCCTCCAGACTACCGCTGCCGGAAAACCGGTGTATGAGAGGATAAGTCTCCGCCAGAACTTGTTACTTCAGCTGTTTCCGGGGGGGCGGCTGGACAAGGTCCAAAACGCGCAGGCTGGGCTTGTCGGCAACATCCGGGCGTGACGAAGTTTTAGATGCGGCGGAGACGAAACCAGCGGCATTTACGGAGATGTCGGCTGGTTTCCAGCCGTCGCGGCAATATTCCCGGCTACCAGGTTTTCCCGGTGAACAATTTGGCGCAATGGTGTGTCCTGTTCACCTTGAGAAGGCCGACCGCCTGCTTTATATGATGTGTGATGATTGATGCGCGATGAGGCAGATATGAGAACGACCTTGACCATCGACGACGATGTCCTGATCGCCGCAAAAGCGATGGCAACCCAGCAGCACCGGAGCGTCGGCGAGGTCATTTCTGAGCTGGCGAGACGTTCTCTGCGCCGACCGCCCCGCAGCGGTCAACGCAATGGCATTCCTCTCCTGTCAGTTCGGCCAGATGCGCCGCCAGTGACGCTCGACATCGTGAACGCCTTGCGTGACGAACTGCCGTGACTTTCCTGCTCGACGTCAATGTTCTGATTGCCTTAATTGATCCGGGCCATGTAGCTCATGATGATGCGCACGAGTGGTTCACTGCGATGGGTCAGGTCGCGTGGGCTACCTGCCCGATTACCGAAAATGGTGTCATCCGGATTGTCGGCAACCCCAAATATCCTAACTCTCCTGGTTCACCGGCACTCGTGACGGAGATCGTCCGCAAGTTGCGCTCTCTCCCCGGCCACAGTTTTTGGCCGGACGATGTGAGCCTTGTTGGATCAGGTGATATCGCTCCCACAAAGATTCTAACACCGGGACAGGTAACTGATACCTACTTGCTTGCGCTAGCCAAGGCGCGTGGTGGCCAGCTGGCGACATTCGATCGCAAGCTGTCAGCGGCAGCGGTTACAAGGGGCAATTCTGCCTTGCACCTGATCACCACGAGTAGATCGTGAGTTCCCGTCGAGGTCTTGATGGGTATCGAGCCGCAGCTTCCGTCCTCTGCCCTCCCCGTCACCGACATTCGTAATAGAAGTCATGGCGGCTCAATCCGCCCGCGCCTCGCAGGCGCTTGTTTAGGTAGCCAGGTCAAGAAGACATAGTCCCTCTTTTGGATCGAACTTTCGCCCTCGCGAAACGCAACAGCGAGATTCTTTACCAAGTTAAGGGCAGCTGTCGGCGAATTCCTTCCCTTTGAACACCTCCCCTTAGTAATAAGATGCTTACAATCTTCAAGGGTTAGCGATTGTCGATCTCCTATCGGAAATATGTCTGGCATCGAAAGCTCCATGATCCGACGAGTGTATATCCGGCAGCCCAGGCGCGGGCATCGCATTGCAGGGAATAGGTGCGGCAATGGGTCCGTCCGAATTGCACGCGAACCGGACTCCATCCTCGCGATGTTCAATCGACCGTCACAGGCCTACGGGTTTGCCAGCTCAAAGTCGCCGCTTCCGCCAATTTCTGGGCCTGCAGACCATCAAGACCGCTCGGTCTGGGTGACCGATCGCCCCTGTCGATCGCTTCAATGAAGGCATTGATCTCATGGGCGTAGGCCTGCGCGTATCGTTCAAGGAAGAAATACTGGACCGGATCGCCACTGATGCCGCTCGCGTTGGACAGCTCCACGCTCGTTGCCTGAATGTTTTTTGCCGCCAGCATGCCTGTGGCGCCATGGACTTCGATGCGCTGGTCGTAGCCGTATGTCGCGCGACGCGAATTGGTAATGACCGCAATGCGCCCGGAGGCCGTCTGCATCTGCACCGCGGCGGTATCCACGTCGCCCTCGGCTCCGATCGCCTTGTCGACGAGAGACGATCCGAGCGCGTTTACGACGACGAACTCCTCGCCCATCAGGAAGCGGGCCATGTCGAAATCATGGATCATCATGTCCCGGAAGAGGCCGCCTGAAGACTTCACATATTCGGGCGGCGGCGGCGCGGGATCCCTGCTGGTGATCGTCACGATCTCGATCTCACCGATATCGCCGCGGCGCAGGCGCGCTTCGACATTCGCAAAATTCGGGTCGAACCGGCGATTGAAGCCGATCATCAGTGTCGAATTGTTCCTCTCGACCACATCGAGGCAGGCATTGATGCGCTCGACCGACAGGGAGACCGGCTTCTCGCAAAGGATCGCCTTGCCGGCTCTGGAGGCTGCCTCGATCAGATCGGCGTGGCTCGGCGTCGGCGTCGCGATTAGGACCGCATCGACATTCGCTGAGCTGATGACGTCCTCCGCGCCGAGGACCTCGGCGCCCGTCTGCGCGGCCAACGCATCTGCCGAGTCCTTGAAGGCATCCGCCACATAGGCAAGCTTTGCCTTCGGGTTGGCCGCAATAGTCGCTGCATGAACTTTGCCTATGCGGCCGGCGCCGATCACTCCAAACCTGATCATCGATTTTTCTCCATTAAGTATAAGTGTTGATTGCCAGGCCGTTCAGACGGTGAAGGCTTCGCGAAAGCGATCAAGCGCCGTCTCTTCGTCGCCGGAGGCCCAGGCCTCCATGCCCACCGGGCCGGAATAGCCCATGGCGTCCAACGCCTTGGCGATGCCGTTCCAATTGACCTCGCCCGTACCTGGCTCGTAGCGGCCGGGTACATCGGCCACCTGGATTTCGCCGATCCACAGTAGGCATTTCTGGCAAAGCTCTATAAGGTTTCCCTCGCCAATCTGGGCGTGGTAGAGGTCAAGATTGAGACGGAGCCTCGGATGATTGACGCTTGAGACCAGCGCCAGCGTGTCTTCTGCCCGTCCGAAGGGAACGCCCGGATGATCGACCGGCAGGTTGAGGTTCTCGAGCGTGAATGTGACGCCCTCCTCTTCCGCCATGTCGGCAACGCGGCAGAGGGTGTCGCGCGCCTTCAACCACATCGCACCCGTGACGACTTCGATCGGCTGAGCGGGCAGCCCCCCATCTCCCAAGCCCGTACCATGGAGGTTGAGCCGCTGGACGCCGAGCCGTTTGCCAACCTGCGCGGTCTCACGCGCCGTCCTGAGAAGCTCGGCGGCACCCTCGTCATCGGTCAGGCGGCCAGTGAGATAGCCGTTCATGATCGTGAAGGTCGCGCCGGTCGCTTCCAACCTGTTGAGATCGTGCTCCGGCCAATTCCAAAGACCAACGCCAAAACCCATTTCGTTCAGGCGCGAAGCACGCCATTCAATCGGCTTGTCGCGCCAAAGCATCTCCGCGCAGGCGGCAAGCGGGAAAGAGGTTGCAGCATTTCGTGTCCGATCGTTCATGGTCGCATTCCATCGTTTTTGCGTAAAGGAAGGGCGGCCGCCTCAAGACGGTGACTGAGGACCGCTCATGATGCATCAGACGGCTAAATCGTTCCGCCGAGCCCCTCGGAAAGTTGCTGCAGTTCCTTGCCGCCGGCCATGAGGTTCTGCAGCTCATCCATGGTGATATCCGACTTGGCATAAGTGCCGAGCGTCTGGCCGCGATTGAGGATGGTAAAACGGTCGGCGACCGCATAGGCGTGGCGGACGTTGTGGGTGATGAAGATGACACCTAGCCCTTTCTGGCGAACCTGGTGGATGTATTTCAGGACCATCGAAGTCTGCGCCACGCCGAGCGCCGAGGTTGGCTCGTCGAGAATGAGAACCTTTGCGCCGAAATAAACGGCCCGGGCGATCGCAACGCACTGACGCTCGCCGCCCGAAAGCGTGCCCACTGCCTGGTTAGGATCACGAACATCGATGCCGATCTTGTGCATTTCTTCGCGCGTGACCTCATTGCAGTGTTTGAAGTCGACGTGGCGAAATGGGATAAAACCCTTGAGTGGCTCCCGGCCCATGAAGAAATTACGAGTAATCGACATCAGCGGGATCATCGCGAGATCCTGATAGACAGTGGCGATCCCTGCATCCAATGCAGCACGCGGGCTCGTAAAATTGACAGGCTCGCCTTCCACCAGAAACTGGCCGCTGCTCGGGCGCACGACGCCTGACAGCGTCTTGATCAGCGTGGACTTGCCCGCGCCATTATCGCCGAGCAGGCAAAGCACCTCGCCTGCTGACACATGCATCGACACACCGTTCAGCGCAATCACCGACCCATAGTGTTTGACAATGTCCGTTACCTGGATAATGGGGCCCTTCGTATTAGCCATGATCAGCGTTCCCCCGTAACTTTGCGGCGGATGAAATTGTTGAAGAGAACGGCCAGGAGCAGCATCGAGCCGAGGAATACCTGAAACCAATCGGAGTCGAACTTCGTGTAGGTGAGGCCGATGGACACCGAACCGAAGATGATCGCGCCGAAGAAGGCGCCAATAGCAGAGCCATAGCCGCCCGTCAGGAGACACCCGCCGATAACGGCGGCGATGATCGCCTCGAATTCCTTCTGGAAACCGCGCCGCGCATCCGTTGAGCCGGCATCGAGGACGGTGATGATGGCGACGAGAGCGGCCGCGCATGCCGTCAATGCGAACAGGCCGGTTTTGACGCGGTGAACCGGAACCCCGGAATTTCTCGCCGCATTGGGATCGCCGCCGGCGGCAAAGATCCAGTTGCCCATGCGGGTACGCAAGAGGACCCAGGTTGCAAGCAAGGCAAGCGCTGCGAACCATAGCACAGACACCGGGATCCCCGAGACCTTCGGCATGCCGTTCGGAAACTTGTCGATTAGATCCTGATCCGCAAGCCAGACAAAGGCATCCTTCAGCGCATCGCCGGAGAAGATGGCGAGCAGAGCGCTGTCTTTGACGTGCTCGCCGATGCCACGAAGCTGGGTGGAGCCGCCGGTTGCCCACTTCAGACCGACGAGCGTCAGACCCCGGAGAATGAAGAGGAAGGCCAAGGTGACGATGAAGGATGGAAGGCGCGTATGGATGACGATCTGGCCGTTGATCGCACCCATAAACGCGGCAAAAAGCATCGTTAGGACGATGGCGACGGCGAGCGGCTGCCCGAAGTTCGTCAGGAGGACGCCGAAGACCAGCCCTGCAAAGGCAACCATTGAGCCGATCGAGAGATCGAATTCGCCTCCGATCATCAGCAGTGCCGCCGCGATTGCGAGAATTCCCAATTGCGACGCCGGCGCCATGATGGTCATCAGACCGGCAAGCGAGAACATCGTCGGATCTGCCGTGAGAAAGAAGAAGACCAAGACCAGAATAAGACCTGCCACGGCCCCAAGCTCGGGTCTGCGCATCAATTGCGTCAGAAGGCTAACCGGTTTGATGCGCTCATCGACTTTCTGGGCGGCCGTCGTTTTCTGCTCGAGCAAAGCCATAGTTCCTCCCACAGGAATTGGATAGCGATGGCGCTAAACTGCAGCGCCCCTGTCAGCCCAAACCTCCTCCCCCATGGAGGAGGAGATCTGGGGAGGATGCCTTTCGGCAATCTCGTTAGCGGATGCCCTTGGCGGAAAGATCGACCACTTGGGCGGCCTTATCCTTGGTGATCAGATTGGGGCCTGACGGGACGTTGCCACCGGGGATGAGCCCGTACTTGGCATAATTGGCCAGGAATACGACCGGCAAATAGCCCTGGAGGAACTGCTGCTGATCGATCGCGAACGCCGCCTTGCCGTCAGCTACTGCCTTCAGGAAGTCGGCAGAAAGATCGAAGGTTGCCACCCTGACCTTGCCCGTCATACCGACATCCTCGACGGCTGCCAAAGCCGGCTCGCCCGCTGTGCTGGCACCAAGCCCCATAACCGTGTCGACGGCGGAGTTGGAACTGAGCGCCGCCTTGACTTTCGCTCGCACATCGGCCGGATCGTTGCTGACCGGCAGCACCGTAACCTTGCCGCCGAAACCATCTGCAAAGCCCTTGCAGCGGAGATCCAGCGAAACATTTCCGACTTCCTGGTTCACGCACAGGCCTTCCTTGCCGCCGAGCTCCTGCAGCTTGGCGCCAGCAGCCTTGCCAGCCGTGTATTCGTCCTGTCCGACGTGCAAAAGCGCTCCCAACTCTTTTGAAACGTCGGAGCCGGAGTTAATAGAAATCACCGGAATACCGGCCGCGGCGGCTTTCTTGATAGACGGCCCGAGCGCGGAAGCATCGGGGATGGAGACAATGAGGCCATCTGGCTTCTGATTGATGGCGGCATCGATTAGCTGGCTCATCGACACCATATCGAAAGTTTCCGGCGCGCGGTAATCGACCTCGGCGCCCAGGTCTTTAGCCGCAGAGCTGACGCCGTTCTTTACGACCGACCAGAAAGGATCATTGGCCTGTCCGTGGGTGACCGCCACGATGCGCACGTCAGCAGCATTGGCAACTGTAGAAGCGCCGACGACTGCCGCGGCAAATGCGACGCCGGCCAACAGCGATTTCACACCAAATTTCATATTTCCCTCCCGAAATAGTCCGCACAATGCGGACCTCCTAATGCTACCGGTAGCAACTCCACTTGCACCCGGTAGCACCACCGCGAAATTTACTTTATTGTCGCGAGGAATCAAGTATCCATTCCATTTTATTTTTTTGTGAAATATTAATTCCATAGGAGGAGGAGGCGATCATGCGCAAACGAGCAACGGCTAAAGAGGTGGCGGAAGCTGCCGGCGTGTCAAAGTGGACGGTCATCCGCGCGTTTACGCCAGGCGCTTCCATTACGGACGCCAGCCGTCAAAAAGTGCTGCGCGCCGCCGAAGATCTGAATTACTCCCCCAATCTGCTGGCCCGCAGCCTCGCGACGAACACCACGCATCAAGTCGCCGTCTTCGTCGACGACTTTGCCAATCCTCACAAGCTCCCGGTGCTAGAGATGCTAACGGAGCGTCTGCAGGCAGAAGGTCTGTTGACTGTCTTGATCAATATCAATCGGCACTTCGATCACATTCACGCTCTAATTAACGCCGACCAGCGGCAGTTCGATGCCGTAATATTGTTTGGCACAGCCTTTCGCGAAGAAACATTGAGCGATCGGCGGCTCGGCCCTGGCCTGCCGGCCATGTTCGTTCTGGCGCGAGACAGTCAGATCGCCGGTGTTCCCGCCATCGGCTGCAATACGGAGCGAGCCATTTGTGAAGTGGTTGATTACTTGGCGGAGAAAGGATATCGCCGCCCGGGCTTTATGACCGGCGTAAAGACTCTTTCGACCGCGCTCGGTCGGCGGCATCACTATGTGAACCTCTGGAAGCAGAAGGGCGTCGAAGGGATCGTTGAACTGTCTGCGTCGCGTTATAGCGCGGAGGCCGGCGGCGAGGCGGCCCGCGCTTATCTAAATAATACGCCGTCCTCGTCGCGAGTCGATGTGCTGATGTGCGAAAACGACATTCTGGCGCTTGGTGCAATGGATGTGGCCCGAAGCGAGTTTAGCCTTCGCGTTCCTGAAGATCTGGCGATTGTCGGTTTCGACAATATCGAGCCTGCCGCTGCTCCCGCTTATGATCTGACCTCTTATGAACAACCCATGAGTGAGATGGTCGACATGATAGTGGCAATGATCACTGGAAGACGCGCGGCAGAAACAGTTTCGTTGCACGGGCGTCTCGTACCAAGGCTTTCAGCCTAGCCACCGACCTGGATGTGATCTTGATGCCGAGCCTTATGGGGAACGTCCTATTGCGCGGCCATCGCCAGAAAATAGGTTCGCTTCGAGCCGGCACCTACGGATTCCTCGCCTCTTGATCGTCGCGTATAACGGTAGTCCCATTGACAGCACGGAGTGCACCGCAGCGACGAACGGGGCCGGGTTTAGAGCGTGGGATTTGAACATTGAATCTTTGGATCCCCCATAGGATGTGATCGTGATTCACTTGGCCAGGAGGTGCTCCATGGCCAAGTCATATTCATCGGATCTTCCTTCGCGTGTCGTCGCCTATGTCGAGGCGGGTTATACCCGTCGGGCAGCGGCCCGTCGTTTTGGTGTCAGCGACAGCTTCGCGGTGAAGCTGCTGCAGCGTGTTGCCGAACACGGTACGCTGTCCCCCGGTCGGCAGGGTCGTCCCCGTGGCGGACGGCTTGCCGCGTTCGAAGACTTCCTGGTCGGCACGGTAGAAAGGCAGTCCGACATCACCATGCCTGAACTGGCGGTGCGGCTTCTTGAAGAACACACGATGAAGGCCGACCCGGCAGTACTTTCCCGGTTTCTATGCCGGTGTGGTATAAAAAAGCGCTGCTGGCGTCGCAATGCGAACGCGCTGACGTCGCCAAAGCCCGGCACAGATGGCGGCAGTCCCGCCAGCCCCGCATGCGCAATCAGCCCGGCCGCCTGGTCTTTATCGACGAAACCTCGGTCACCACAAAGATGACACGTCTGCGTGGACGAAGCCGCAAGGGAGAACGTCTTAAAGTGCATGCTCCTTTCGGTCATTGGGGCACGCTGACCTTCATCGCAGCACTGCGATGCGACGGGCTGACCGCTCCCTAGATCATCGACAAAGCCATGAACCGAGCAGCCTTCGATATTTATGTAGAGACCAGCTTGCACCGACCCTGCAAAAGGGCGACATCGTCATCCTCAACAATCTCGCCGTTCACAAGAGCGCAAAGGCGGCGCAATGCCTCAGAAACAAGGGTGCATGGTTTCTCTTCCTGCCCCCATACAGCCCCGACCTCAACCCCATCGAAATGGCATTCGCAAAGCTTAAGGCACATCTGAAAAAAGCAAAAGCCAGAACCTTCGACGCCCTGTGGCGAGCTGTCGGCGACATCTGACCCTAGCGCGTGCATTGGCGCAAGCTCTCGATCTCGGCCGAGCGCCAACCCTCTAACAGCACATTGTCCCGTCGGGCATGGGCAACGCCCTCATGGACAATTTTGGAACGGTGATTAGGCGCGAGCAGCCACTATCGATGCATCGGGGATCCCGTCAATCCTCAATCCTCGCACTGGCCCCAAAATGCAGGACGCCATTCACTGCGCTCGCCCGCCTGCAAGCGCAAATTTACCTGTGTGCCAATGCATGGGGGGCGTGTGCAACGGATCCTTCAGCTAAGGCAGTGAAAATGTCATCACACGCCCAGAGAGCGACGGTCGTCAATGACCTTGCCGTCGTTGGGAAGTTCATCGGCCGTTCGATGACGACTGCGCCGCGAATCCTGCATTCGGCTCGGATGGCGTTCGCCAGAATGTTCGCAAGACCATTGGCCTCGCCCGAATATTCAACATGCAGTGTCCGCTGGTCATGCCCTTCGTCTTCCGTAACCACTAGCCGTGCCCTGCCAATTTTATCATGCGATTTGATGATACGGGCTACCTGCGACGGATGAATGAACATCCCGCGGATCTTCGTCGTCTGGTCGGCACGCCCCATCCAGCCTCTCAAGCGCAGTGAGGTACGCCCACAAGGAGACGGTCCGGGCATTTCCGCCGAAAGGTCGCCGGTTGCAAAACGGATCAACGGATGTCGGGTTGAAAGTCGTGACAAGCACCTCACCCACCTCGCCCGGCGCCACCGGATCACCTGTGCCTGGACCGACGATCTCCACAAGCACATGTTCGTCCGTGACCATGCCATCTGAAGCGCCAGCGGTTTCGTAAGCGGTCAGGCCGAGCTCCGCCGTGCCGTAACACTGACGTGCTTCGATGCCCCGGACCGCATACCTCCCTAAGGTTCGGGAGGAAGGGACCTCCGGTAACCAGTGCCCGACGCAAGGTGGCGGCATTCTGGTCAGCCGCGTCCATGCGCTCAAGAATGATTTGCAGGAAGTCCGACGTACCGCAGCATCGCCCGATAGTACTTAAGGCGCGGGCATGCTCGCCGCAGGTGCTCGTGTAGCTCCGCCTTGAGAGCAGGATCGAGCGAGAAGCCGGGCGACCACTGACGCCAGAGGCGGTCGATGAAGGCTAGATCGCGGGCGGTGGCGATCCAGCCGCTTCCCGGCAGGACCTCACCGGCAAAGAAATCAAAGATCTGCGCAGCGTGGATGGTTTCGCCGATCGCTTCGGCAGCGTCTTGCTCTCTTCCCGCGCGAGCAGTTTTCCGAGCTCCTCCTTGCGGGCAAGGATCTCGTCGGCGGTCTTCTTCAGGATCGAATGGCGCTCTAGAATGCCCAAAGGGGGACGATGCCGGGAAAGCGGCCTTTGCGGCCGCGATGGCGGACTTGGCATTCTCGGCGCTGGGCACGGGCATAAACGCCGACCACATCATGGGTGTTGGACGGGTTGAGGTTCTCAACGCCTTCCGTACCGACCCATTCGCCGGCAATCAGGTTCTGATGGATGGTTACAGGGGTTTCCTTTCCTCGGCAGCTCGTTCATCGCCGTGAGCGGGCCGTTCGACGCTGACCGCATATGTGCGACGCCCGCTACCGCCGACCCCATTCGAACGGCCATCTATCGTGCCCATTTCGGCCTTGGCACCGAGTTTAGAAGCGACATCGTGTAGGGGTGGCTGGGGCTGTTGAAGAGCATTTCCGTGTTGCTGTCTTCTACGACCTTGCCTTGCTGCATCACCATTATCCGGTCAGCAAACTCCCGTACGATCGGCAAGTCATGCGTGATGAAAACGTAAGACAGTCCCAGCCGACTTCGCAGATCGGCTAAAAGACCGATGACCTGCATCTGGATCGATACGTCGAGCGCTGATACGGCCTCATCGCACACGATCAGTTCCGGTTCGCTGGCGAGCGCGCGTGCAATCGCGATGCGTTGCCGCTGACCGCCGGAAAACTGGTGGGGATGGCGGTCGGCGTGTTCGCCCTTTAAGCCAACGAGCTCCAGAAGTTCCACGACCCTGTCGTTCCACTGTGCTTTAGGCAGAATGTCGCGATGAATTGCCCAAGGCTCCGAAATGATCGAGCGCACGTTCATCCGCGGGTTCATCGATCCGAAGGGATCCTGAAACACCATTTGCACGCGTCGGCGGAAGCCGTTCAGCGCCCTGCCCTCTAACGCAAAGATATCTTCGCCTGCAAACAGCGCTCTGCCTGATGTCGGCTCGTCCAGCCTGAGCAGCATGCGGGCAATACTCGACTTGCCTGAGCCGGACTCGCCAACGATACCGACCGTTTCGCCGCGATGGACAGTGAAGCTGACATCGTCCACGGCCCTGAATTCCCGCTTCGGCGAGAAAGAACCGGCGCCGAGAACGTAGTGCTTGCTCAAGTTCTCAACCTTCAGCAAAATTTCGCCCTGGACCTCCGCGGACGGAGTTGGCTCAGTCGTCGGACTGCGGTGAGGCAGAGCTGTCATCAGTCGGCGGGTATAGGCATGGACAGGGTTGGTGAAGACATCCTGCGCCTTCCCGCTCTCAACCACCTTGCCACCGTTCATGACAATGATGCGGTCGGCCATGGCAGCGGCGACCTCAAGGTCGTGCGTGATCATGATGAGTGCCATGCCGGTTTCGCGCTGCAGGTCGCCGAGCAGCTCCAGGATCTGAGATTGTACACTGACATCAAGCGCCGTGGTGGGCTCATCGGCGATGAGAATGTCCGGTTTCAGCGCGATCGCCATGGCTATCATGACTCGCTGGCGCTGTCCGCCGGAGAATTGATGCGGATAATAATCTATCCGCCTTCCCGCGTCAGGTATGCCGACACGTTCGAGCAGCTTGGCGACTCTCTCGCGTACGTCGCCGACATCGCTATCACTATGGGCTTCGAACACCTCTGCGATCTGTCGCCCGACGGTATAAACAGGATTAAGGTAAGCCAGCGGGTCCTGGAAGATCATCGCGATACGGCGCCCGTTCAACGCACGCCGGCTTTCTTCATCGAGTTCCGTCAGGTCGATGCCATCGAACAGCAGCGCACCAGAAACAATATCACCCGGCGGGCAATCGATGAGTCCCATTACAGTTCCGGTGCTCACACTCTTACCCGATCCGCTTTCGCCGAGGATTACCAGAGTCTCGCCGGGGCAGACGTTAAAGGATACGTTGTCGACCGCACGAGCCGGATCCCCCTCCGAGAGGAAGTCAACGGTCAGGTTCTCGATCGTGAGGATGGCTTTGTCCGACGCGGTCATCGAGAGGCCTTTCGTAGCGATTGCAGGCGCCAGCGCTGAAGCGGATCCGCAACGGTCCGCGCCCAACTGGCGAGAATATTCAGGGAAAGCGTCGTCAGCAAAATTGCCAAGCCTGGCCAAAAAGCGATCCACCAAGCCGAGGCGAGATAACCACGTCCGTTGGCCACCATTGCACCCCACGTGAAATCCGGCGGTTGAATGCCAAGGCCAAGGAAGCTGAGCGAGGATTCAGCCAGGATCACGGTTGCGAAATCGATCGCTGCGATCGTTCCAAGCGTTGGCAGCACGAGTGGTGCGATGTGCCGGAACAGGATGCGGCCGGAACTAGCCCCCATTGAGCGGGCCGCGCTGACGAACATACGCTCGCGCAATTCCAAAACTTCAGCGCGTGCGGTTCTGATGAAGATCGGCATGCGGGTGATCGCCAGAACGATCACAAGGTTAATGATGCTGGGACCGAGCGTGTAAAGCACTATCAGCGCCAGAAGTAGCGACGGAAAACTCATGATCACGTCGGCAAGGCGCAGGATGAGATGGCTGTACCAGCGCTCGGAGTACCCGGCGATCAAGCCGAGCATACCGCCTGTCGCCATGGAGAAGAAGACGGCTGCTGCGGCAATGCCGAGCGTGTTTTGTGCGCCAACAATCAGCCGGGCCAGTATTGGGCGCCCAAGCGTATCGGCGCCTAGGACGTAAAGGAAACCTTGCTCCAGTGAAAAGGGTGCCAGGTTGCGCTGCCTCAGCCCAAGCTTTCCAGCAAGGTCACCGACTAATAGCGGCCCAAAAAGAACGCAGACAAGCAGCACGATGAGAAAAAGCGCCGCGCAAAGCGCCAGCTTGTCGCGCGCCAGGTAGATCGCCAGTTGCCGCAGATTTCCGGGTGACCTCACGGATGGTAAAGTGATGTCGGCCATTGTCGCCTCCCTCAATACCGAATGCGCGGATCGAGCATGACATACAGCAAATCGATCGCGATGTTGACGATGAAGATGGCGATGGCGGTGACGAGTATTGTCGATTGGACGACCGCGAAATCTCTCTGGATGATCGAATCGATCATCAGCTTGCCGATGCCCGGCCACCCGAAAATCGTTTCAACAACAACGGCACCATTGATCAATCCCGTCGCCAGATCGCCCGCGACTGTGATCACCGGAAGTAGCGAATTTCTCAGGGCGTGACCGAAGATTATCTTGTGGCGCTTCATGCCCTTCGCATGGGCAGTCTTGATGTAGGGCGAGGCAAGCGCTGAGATCATCGTTCCGCGGACCACCTGCACCAGAAGGCCGAAGGGACGCAGCATCAGCACTGCGATTGGCATAATCCAGTGCCAACCGGTTCCAGTGCCAGAGGTTGGCAGAACTCCAAGCCCAACCGCGAGGACGAGAATACCGACGATCGCGATCCAGAAGTCAGGCGTGCTGGCGCCGGCGAGCGACACAAGCCCGGCGACACGGTCAAATATGCTGCGGGGCCGCGCGGCGGCCAAAGCGCCGACGGTGATCGCAAGTGTCGTTGCCAATGCCATTGCGACAAAAGCGAGCTTCAACGTGGCCGGAAACGCTTCGAGCGCCACATCAATGGCGGACCGGTTCTGACGTAGCGATTGACCAAAATCCAATGACAGCAGGTTCTGCAGGTATTGCAGAAATTGAACATAAATAGGCTGGTCCAACCCATTTAACCTCGCAAACGCTTCTCTCGCCTCGAGGCTGGAATCGAGCGGCAGATAGAGGGCTGAGGGGTCACCTGTCAGACGAGTTAGGAAGAAGACGAGTGTCAGCAGACCGACCAGCGATATTATGCTGTGATACGCCCGCCGTCCGATGTAGCCGAGCATCATTCGGAACCTCTGGTTTCACTTGGGGTTCAGGCGAGCGCAGAAGACCTCTTCAGCGCTCGCCAAATCTATAGCGCTCAGCTCTTGAGGCCGATGTTTGCGAGTGGAATCTCGCTATTGGTGGTGATATCCGGCTTCCAGTCCAACCGCGTCCCAACACGGGTGTAGCCGATCATGTGGAACATCGGAATGTCCAGAGCCAGCTCGTCATGCACCTTGTTGAAGATCGCTTTGAAACCGTTGGTGCGATCCTCTCCGGTAGCAGCCATGGCCTCGGCGATTTCCTTATCCAGCGCGGGGTCGCTGATCGTCGAATAGCTGCCTTCCGAGGTGTAGAAGATCGGGATGGTGAAAGCTGCGTCGCCCTTGTTGTTGTCGTGCATCATCTGCAGCAGGTTCGGGCCACGACCCTCAGGAAAGGGCTTCTGCAGATAACGGAGCCAGTCGTTCACATCCAGCATCGTCAGCTTCACATTCAAGCCGACATCCTGCCACATGGCCATCATGGCCTCCATGGCTTCCGTCCCGTTCGGATAGATGCCGTTGCGACCGATCAGTTCGATCTCAGTCTCGACCGGAACGCCGGCTGCCTTCGCCTCGGCAATCAGCGCGCGCGCCTGCTCGGCATCAAACGTCCATGGTGCAAGTTTATCGTCATGGCCGTTTATACCGACGACAACCATTTGCGATGCGCGCTTGGTATCGTCGCCAAAGAGCTGCGCAAGTCCTTCCCAGTCGATCGCAAGATTGAGCGCCTTGCGAATACGAACGTCGTCCAGTGGTGCAAACCCAGCATCGATGCGCAGTGCTGTCGTTTCCGAGTTGAGATAAGCAAAATCGGTTTCAGGATTGGTTGCGTCTTGGATCGCAATGGACGGCGTCAGGTCGGCCTCTCCGGTTTCGACCATGGCGGCGCGGATTGATGATTCTGGGCGCCAGACATAGGTGGCTTTTGTGATATCGGGCTTCTTGCCCCAGTAGCCGTCAAACCCTTCCAAGACGACCGTCTGCGGCGTGAAGTTCGCAAGCTTGAACGGGCCCGTGCCGACCGGATCGTTGACCGCTTTATCTGCCGGCGTGTTCGGAGACACCACCATGACCACGCTGAGCAGTGTCGGCAAGATCGGCTGCGGCGTATCCGACTTGATCTCGACGGTCAGGTCATCGACAGCCTCAACGGTGAGTTTCGCGGCGCCGAACTTGGCAATATTGCTGCAGTTCACCTTGCCACCGGTCATGCGCTCGATCGAGAATTTGACCGCCTCGGCGTTGAATGCCGCACCATCTTGAAACTTCACGCCGTCACGCAGTTTCAACTGCCAGGTGTTCGGATCTGTCTGCGTCCACTCAGTGGCAAGGCCAGGTGTTGCCTGGCCGCTCTTGGGATCGATAACCGTCAGCGGTTCGACGACGTTGCGGCTCAGAATCTGGCCGACATTGGTGATAATAGTACCACAGGGCTCAAGGTTCGCCGGCTGTTCCGGCAATACGATATTGATTTCAGACATGTTTTGCGCCGTGGCATGGCTGGCGAAACCCGCCACCACCATGGCGCTAGCGATGATACGAAAAGAATTGATAGTCATCTGCACTCCTCCCAAAAGTGAACCAATGAAATTTTAATCGTGGTCATGGACGGGTGCCGTCCTTGTGACACCCGTCGCATCTTCTCGTCAGATCCGAACTCCGTTGATCAGGTCTTGCAGCATTTCCCGTTCCTCACCCGTCAGATCGACGAGCGGCGGACGAACCGGACCTGGCGTATAGCCAACCAGATCGACCCCCGCCTTGATAATGGAGACCGGATAGCCTGCCTTTCGGTCGCGAAGCGCCGCAAAGGGAAAGAAGAATGTGTGAAGAATATCTTCCATCGCCGGACGATCGCCGGCACGCATCGCGCGATAAAACCGCTGGGCCAGTTCGGGCACGAAGTTAAATACGGCTGAGGAATAGGTGGTGACGCCGACGCCGTTGAAACCCTCGGCGAAAAGTTCGTGTGTCGGCATACCACCGATGTAGGTGAGCCGGTCGCCCAGCTTGGCAGTCACATGCCGCACGAGATCCACCCTACCGGTGCCATCCTTAAAGCCAATCAGATTAGGGCAAGCATCCGCCAAGCGCGCGACCGTATCTGCGTTGGCTACGGAATTTGCACGATTGTAAAGGATTACTCCGAGGTCTGTTGAATCGCAGACGGCTTTAACGTGAGCGTAAATCCCGTCCTGCGGCGCCTCCGTTAGATAATGCGGCAGCAGAAGGATCCCATCTGCACCAGCCTTCTCTGCAACCGCTGCGGTCTCAAATGCAAGAGACGCTCCATACCCACATCCCGCGATGATCGGCACGTTGCCGGACACGTCCTTAGCGGCCCTCGTCACCTCACCAACTTCGGTTGGCGAAAGGGAAAAGAACTCGCCTGTTCCGCCAGCAGCAAAAAGAGCGGCCGCCTCGTAGCCGGACAGCCATTCGACGTGACGTCGATAGCTATCAAGATTAAGCTTGTAGTCTGGGGTGAAGTGCGTGACTGGGAAGGACAGAAGCCCAGAACCTACACGCGATTTGATTTCTTCAGGGGACAACGAACTTTCTCCCACGCTGCGAGCTTTGCGATGGGAAAAGTCATATGACGACTTTTGAGATGAGTCAATCTAACTCATCTTTTTTTGGGAGCTTCCCCATGACGTCAATGAGCGATAACGCTTAATGCCTGTCACCAGATGCAGTCGCATCGCCTCTCGTGCCCGGTCGGGATCTCGCGCGAGGATAGCCTCTGCGATGCCTCGATGCTCTTCGAGTATCGGGGCATCCCTATTGGGCAGAGGGTCAACGCCGCCCATGACGGTCCGGAACTTCACACGTGGAATCATGCGTCTGCCCACATGCTCAAGGAACGTTCTGAAACGGGCGTTATTTGTCGCCGCTGCAATCGCCATGTGAAACTGGAAGTCGGCCTCATCCGTCGGCTTCCCATCTGCAACGAGACTTGAAAACCGCTCTACTTGAGTTTGGATTTCAGCCTCCTGAGCCGGTGAGCTTCGCATTGCCGCAAGGCCTGCCGCCTCTACCTCTATCCCGATGCGCAGCTCCAACTCCTCGATGATATCAGAGATCTTGTCGGTCTCCCCTGTAAACAGACGAAGACCTGTATCGGACTGCCGCTGGCCTACAACAAATACGCCCGAGCCCTGCCGTGATTCGACAAGATTGTCGGCTCTTAGAGCAGCGATGGCCTCCCGGACAACAGTCCGGCTTACCCCGAACTTTTCTGTTAACGCAGGTTCGGTAGGCAGCTTGTCTCCGGTCGCGTAGTAGCCTGCCTCGATCTGGGCCCTGAGTGCGTCTTCGACCCCCGCAGATAAAGATCTGCGACCACCTGAGCGTTTTGGTTCAGCCATGCCCCACCCTTCATTGATCTCAATTCATCACATATTCATAGCACGTCTGGTGATGTTTTGCGATCACCACGAGCAGCTGTTTATGCAGCCCGTTTCACCGCAAGTTCTATCGTTTAAGGCGGAGGTGTCTGCGTGACCGGAGTCTCATTACCCATGAGATGAAATTTTGGGGCCCCAGGTGGCACCACCTCGGAAGCGCCCCGGTGCGACCTACTCACAATGGTGAATTTTGGCGCCGATCATGTCCTAGAAGCGAAGTTGATTGCTGAAATCAGCATCACATCGTCTTGAAGGGATACGAACTGTCGACTTGCCATTTCTTCGAATGCGAACCCGTAGAAAAACGCGCAAGATCAAGCACCCGGCACATTTGGAATGTCCGGATGGGGGCCGGAAGCGAACTGGCCGCTGCTGTACTCTTAGGCCCACTGACGGAAATTTCTTGCAGGATGAGTTAAGCTGAGCTTTGCGTCTAACATGGTTCACTTGCTCGTATGGGTCTCGCGGAAAAGTCGCGGCGTCACGCCGAAGCGTCTTTGGAAGACCCGCGTGAAGCGTGCGACCGGCACAAGCCCCACCCGTCTTGCGATTTCCTTCAACGGAAGTTTTTGGGCGAGCAAGATACGCGCCGCATCCAGCCGTACGGTCTCGATATATTGTGCCGGCGTCTCGCCTATCGCGGCGACAAACCGTCTGTGAAACGTCCTCTCCGAGAGGCCAACCTTGGCCGCAAGCCTCGGCACATCCAGCGCGGCATCGAGATTGGCCTGTGCCCACACCAGAAGATCGTCAAAGGGACCATCGGCCTTCGCCTGGGCACGCAGCAGCGGGCTGAACTGAGACTGGTAGCCAGGACGACGTGCGTAGAGGACGAGGCGCTTGGCGACCCGGCTTGCAATCGCGCTGCCGAGATCCTCGCTGATCATGGCAAGGGCCATGTCAATACCGGTGGTCACTCCGGCCGATGTCCAGACGTTGCCGTCGATGACATAAAGCGCATCGGCGTCGACCGTAAGGGAGGGGTAGAGTCGCGCAAGCAGTTCGCAGGCGCTCCAATGTGTGGCAACACGCTTGCCGTTCACAAGTCCCGCCGCTGCGAGCACAAAAGTGCCGGCGCAAACCGACCCGATACGCCTAACGGAAGAGGCGCTCTGCGACAACCACCGCCTTAATGCCGGCGTCTGGGCTGCTGCGGTAACCGCGCCGGCCTCCGCTCCGGCGACCAGGATTGTATCTACGGCCCGTGGCCCCTGCGTCAATACTTTGGTTTCGACGACGACACCGCTGCTGCTCTGCACCGCACCACCATTCGGCGAGGCCAAATGCACGGCATAGTATGCAGGCATTCCGTCCTCTGAGAGAGCGTGATTGGCGGATGCGAAAACGGACGCCGGGCCGGTCGCATCTAGCAATTCGAAGTCCTGATAAACAGCGATGACTATATGATGCAGCACTGGCAGAAATTACCATATTTTTGTCATTCCTGCCAACTCTCTGCGCCTGCTAGTGTTTACACGGGCGGGCGGCAAGGACCACGCCACCGCAAGGAGGAGCACTGATGACTGAAGCGTCAAAGTCGGCGTCCGAATCCCGCACGTCGGGCTGGCGGTCGATACAATGGTGGCCGGCGGCTATCGGCATGGCATTCGCGGCGTTCGTGTCGATCGATCTGCTCAATGGTTCGGAGCGCGGCACCGACCTGGCTGCGATCGTGGTGGCCTCCGGCCTCGTATACCTGGCAGCGGCTGCCTTGGAGATTCCATGGGTTTCCTGGCCGGTATTCCTGCTGTCGGTGGTCGTGATCACCCTCGCAAGGCTCGGCCTCATACCGTTCGATGCGGCATCGGCGATGTTGATCGTCGCCGCCATAGTTGCGGTCTATGGCGTCGTCCGCGCTCTGAGACGCCCGAATCGCGAATTGCCGCTGCAAGCCATCGCAATGATCGTCTTCGGCGGTTTGGCCACCGTCGCCCTCTTCATCAGTCCTTTTGTGGGAGCGCTGCTGGTAGCGGCGGGGCTGGTCGCACATGCCGGCTGGGATGTCTACCACCACGTCAATAACAAGGTCGTCGTACGATCGATGGCCGAGTTCTGCTGCGTGCTGGAGACAGTTCTCGCGATCGTCGTCGTCTTGGCGACACTGGCGGGCTAAGACGGCGCCCTGCCGTACGTTGCGACATCGGGGTTGATCTGGACGCGCTCGCCCTGCGCCCCCCTTGGACCAGTCCGGGCTGTTGGGTCTGCTGTGACGCAACCTTGTCAAGGTGCTGACGCCGCTGTGTCCGCTTCCGGAGGACTGGAAGAGACAGCGGAACGACCGTGATGGGGGGCACCTCAGTCGTTCGCGTTTTGGGTCACGGCCGGCTAATGCATGTTCAGGCAAAGTTCGATTTCGGTGATGCTTTTCCCGTCCAACAGGGCGATCTCGGCGTGGTTTTTGCCCAGAAACACCCCGGCGCAAGCACCTCGTCTCGAACGGGCAGCATTTTTATCTTTGTTGCGATGTGGAACTTATGAGACCTGTGCGCGGACAGGTTTTCCGATTGGACTTTCCTGTGTTTTCTCAGGCTGGCTGCGATATGCGATGACCTTTGTCGTCCCGATGTGTCTTGGTTATCCGCTGAGACAACCAAACCGTGACTGGCCAGTGTTTGATCAACGGTCGGACCGAACCAGCGCTCTCTCGCAGCGTCACCACCTGCCATGGCGTTGGCCTGTAGCTGAACGACCTCCCGCCACGCCCTGGGACTACCCGGGTCGTCCTCGAACGATGCCACAAGCTGTTTGTAGACCTCACCTGCCAGGGCTTGAATTTGCTTGTGAGAAAGCTGCTTCGGCCCGTCCCGAAGAGATTGCCACATGCCATCGAGATAGAGGCTTACCTGAGCTTGGCGCTCTTTGGCTTCACGTTGGTCGCGTGTGCGCAGCGAGACCGTAATCTCCATAGCCTTTGTACCAACGACGGTTTGGAAGACCTCGTCCCCCACAGGAATGGCGAGAGATGCGCCTCGAGCTTTGCTCAAGACATCCTGCGGAATACGCTTTCTGAATTGAATGAAGGAGGTACCGGGACGCCGCATTGGGGAAGCCATCTGATATGCACTGTGTATCACCCGTGTGTAGCAGTGGGTGAGCGAATTACTCAGAAATATCAGAAAGATGAACGTAATCAATACGTTCTGAATGGAATGGTGCCCAGAAGAGGTGACAAACAACTGAGAATTTTCAATCTCTTGCGGCACCGTGGGACAAATTCATATCCACTGAAAAGATTATG
>NZ_SOEM01000034.1:0-33398 GCF_004368875.1 Neorhizobium sp. R1-B | reverse complement strand
GCCCTTCCGCAGTTGCGCTTCACTTCGCTCGCCATGACCAGCTTACGGTGGGACTTCCACCCACAAGAATGCGCCCATGCTGGGCGCACAACAAAGAAGGCACGGAAAAACCGTGCCTTGAACTAGTTCGCTGCAGAACCGGAAAATTTATTCGTCTCGATAGACCTTTTCGCGGCGCTCGTGGCGTTCCTGGGCCTCGATCGACAGCGTCGCAATCGGACGAGCGTCGAGCCGCTTGAGGCCGATTGGCTCTCCAGTTTCCTCACAATACCCGTAGGTGCCATCGTCGATGCGCTGAAGGGCGGCGTCGATTTTGGAAATCAGCTTCCGCTGACGGTCGCGGGCACGAAGTTCGATAGCTCTGTCGGTTTCAGAGGAGGCCCTGTCCGCGAGGTCCGGATGATTGGCGCTTTCTTCAGCCAGATGGCCCAGGGTTTCCCGCGCTTCTCTCAGGATGTCATTCTTCCAAGCGATCAATTTTGCCCGGAAATACGCTTTCTGATTTGCATTCATGAACTCGTCGTCTTCCGAGAGCACATAATTGCCAAGATCGATCTTCTCACTCAACGCGATTCTCCTGAAGAACATCTCATGCGGCGCCTCTATATCCTATTCAACTATGCTGGTTCAAGCCTTGCGCCGGTCTTTAAAGCATTTTTAAAATCGTCATAAAAATCAGCTAAACGGCTATTTTTTATGCTTTTATTTCCCTGCTCCTATCTTCTTCAGCCGCATCCGACAGACTTGTAGTGCGAAACGCCGGAACTTCCCTGGAGTTGACGAACATCCTGCCGAAAGGCTAACCATCCATTCCAATCTCAGTTCCGGCGCCGGGTATGACGACGATCACTCCTCCTCCTTCCCGCATCTATCTCCTGCGCCACGCCAAATCGGGCTGGGCGGAGCCGGGCCAGCATGATTTCGAGCGGCCGCTGGATAATCAGGGTTTTGCAGAGGCTGAAATCGTCGCAGACAAAGCCGCGGACCGCAGTTATCTGCCTGAGACTGTCATCAGTTCGACCGCCGTGCGCTGCCGCCAGACGGCCGAGGCGATCCGTCGCGCCGTCAGCGAGATGATCGAGCCGATTTACATCGACGAACTCTACAATGGCTCCCTCGGGACCTATCTGGCCATTCTCGAAGGTCAGAAGGAAAGCCAATCGGTAATGCTGATCGGCCACAACCCGACGATGGAAGAGCTTCTGGAAGCACTGATCGGCTCAGATCAGATGATAGCCACCATTCCAGGCGGCTATCCGCCCGCCGGCCTCGCGGTTCTGGACTATCGCGGGTTCTCCGCCGGCACTGCTGCCGCTTGGACCCTGGTGGATTTTTTCGACGGCCTGAGGGGCTGACGTGACCAGGTAAGATACTGCGTCGCCTTTGCGTCGCTTTCTGCGCATCCTATATTATCGGAAACTCTGGACCCGGAACGACATTTTGCCGCCTTCGCTTACCAGCCTTACCGATGACGCCCGCATTGCGCTCGACAATCTCGCCGACCGCGCCTCGGGTCTCATCCATCCGACGATCAGACTTGGTGTTACCGGCCTGTCGCGCGCCGGCAAGACGGTATTCATATCCTCGCTTGTCCACAATCTGCTGAACGGCGGCCGCCTGCCGCTTTTCGAAGCGATGCGGTCCGGCCGGATTTCAGCGGTCAGGCTCGAACCGCAGCCGGACGATGCAATACCACGCTTCCAATACGAGGACCACATCCAGGCATTGGTGCGGGACCGAATCTGGCCAGATTCCACGCGAGCCATTTCGGAACTGCGCATCACGCTGGATTATGAGAGCGCGAGCGGCTGGAACCGCATGTTCTCCCGCGGCCGAATCTCGATCGACATCGTCGACTATCCAGGCGAATGGTTGCTCGACCTGCCGCTTCTCGCCCAAGACTTTCGCGAATTCAGCGACAAGACCGTAGCGCTTGCCGGCACCGGCATCAGGAAGGCTCTCTCGGAGGAATGGCTGGCGCTGGCGGCGAGCGTCGATCTGGACGCACCGGCCGATGAAATGACGGCGCGCCGACTTTCAGAAAGCTTTGCCGCCTATCTCAGGGCCTGCAAGGCTGACGAGCGTTCCCTTTCCACCCTGCCCCCCGGTCGTTTCCTGATGCCGGGTGATCTGGAAGGTTCTCCGGCGCTGACATTTGCGCCCCTGCCGAACTTGCCTGCAACCAAGGCACCCAAAGGCTCGCTCAGGGCGATGATGGAGCGGCGTTACGATGCTTACAAAAACGTCGTGATCAAACCCTTCTTCCGCGAACATTTCGCCCGACTGGACAGGCAGATCGTCCTTATCGACGCACTGCAGGCCATCAATCGCGGCCCCGAAGCGGTGCAGGATCTGGAGCGCGCACTCGCGGACGTGCTCACCTGCTTCCAGCCCGGCCATAACAGCTTTTTCTCGTCTCTGGTCGGGCGCAAGATCGACAAGGTTCTGGTGGCGGCGACGAAGGCCGATCACCTGCACCACGAAAGCCATGACCGGCTGGAGAGGCTGACCGGCCGGCTCGTGGATCGGGCAATCCAGCGGATCGGCATGGCCGGCGCCGGCATCGAAGTCATGGCGATCGCCTCGGTCCGTGCCACCAGGGAAGCCACGGTGAAGGAAGGCAACCATCTTTTGCCGGTGATCGTCGGCACGCCAATTGCAGGCGAAACGATCAATGGCGAATGCTTCGACGGAAACAGAAAAACAGCTATATTTCCCGGTGATTTGCCTGAAAATCCTGATTCGCTGTTTCAACATCTCGATGAACCAAATGCGGAGCTTCCGGAACTCAACGTCGTGCGTTTCCGCCCGCCCGCACTCCATGAGACGAATGGCGGCATAAAACTCTCCGTTCCGCATATCCGATTGGACCGCGCCATGCAGTTTCTATTTGGAGACCGCCTCGCATGAGACCGCCCGAAAAATCCGAGAGCGGCACCCGTCGGCCTGCTTCCTTCGATGTGGAAGAAAAGAACACGCCGCAAAGCGATGTGGTTACACCCGCTCGGCGCAGTCCGCGCAGTTTTGCCGATGACGTCGCCATCACACCGGACGAGCAGGATCCATTCATCTCACCCTCCGAGTTAACCACGGAAGCGATCCCTGTTGCCCAGCCTCGGGCCCGAAGAAGATTTTCCTTCGCCAACCTCGCGATCGGCGCCTTTGGTACCTTCCTGTCGCTAGCCTTCGGCCTCTGGGCCGATCGCGTCATCCGTGATCTCTTCGCGCGCGCCGATTGGTTGGGTTATGCGGCACTGGCCGCGCTCGGGCTTGGAATGCTCGCGCTGGCGGTGATCGTGGGGCGCGAAATATTCGGAATGATGCGGCTTTCGGCCGTCCAGACATTGAAGGTGGAGGCGGAGGAAGCGGTCCGATCCCCCCGTCCGCTGGCCGCGCGCTCGGTCGTGGCCGCACTCGGCAAACTGCTTAGTCACCGCGCGGAGACCGCCAGGGGCCGCACGGCGCTTGACGCCACCAAGGACGAAATCATAGACGGCCCGCAGCTTCTCGATCTCGCGGAACGGGAACTGCTGGCGCCGCTCGATCGTAAGGCCCGCTCGCTGATTCTCGGCTCAGCCAAGAGAGTCTCGATCGTCACGGCCGTCAGCCCGCGCGCCATTGTCGATCTCGCCTATGTGCTCTTCGAAGTCACGCGGCTCATCCGGGCCATGGCCGAGCTTTACGGTGGCAGGCCCGGAACCTTCGGTCTGCTGCGGCTCATGCGTGACGTAATTGCGCATCTTGCAGTAACTGGCTCGATCGCGGTTGGGGACAGCCTTGCACAGCAGGTCCTGGGCCATGGATTGGCCTCGAAACTCTCAAGCCGGCTGGGTGAAGGAGTGATCAATGGCTTGCTCACCGCCCGCATTGGAATTGCTGCGATGGATCTCTGCAGACCGTTGCCGTTCAGGGCAGTCAAACGGCCTGGAATAGGCGATTTTCTTTCGGATATCGCGTCGATCGGCGGTTCCAAAAGTGAATGATCGGCGGGCGCAGGATGGCGCAGCCTCCGTCGCCGATACCACTCGTTAACCATTCCAGCTTAAATTACAGGCCTCTTACAGTCGCTGCTTGCCAGAGGAAAGTTTATGTATCCGCGCTTCTTTTCGCTTCTCGGCGGGCTCGCCGTTCTAGCCGTTGCGGCAACCTCCGCCATGGCGCCCGAAGCCGAGGCTGCTCCCCGCGACAAGGCCTTCTTTCAATCGGTCGCCGGCGTATGGAAGGGGCCTGGTGAAATCGTCGCCGGCAAATACAAGGGCACGAAATTCAGCTGCAATCTGACTGGCGCTCCCACGCCGGAGGGAGACATCGGTATCAAGCTCGACGGGACCTGCCGCGTCGGCGTTTTCCAGCAGCCCATGTCTGCCGTCATCACCCAAAACGGCCGTGGCTACACCGGAAGGTTTCTGGATGGTGCCGATGGCAAGGGACTTGATATCATTTCCGGTTCGGTCAATGGCGACAAGGTGGTCATGGGCATCAATCGTGCCAAGCTCAATGGCGCCATGGTCGCCAGCCTGCGCGACGAAAACAAGATGAACATCACCATTTCGGTCAAGGTCGAGGACCAGATGGTACCCGTTATCGGGCTTTCCCTGGATCGCGACATGGATTCGATCGCGGTCGGCTCGATCAAACAGTAGACGGCGCGCGCTTACACGCGCCGCCACCAGTCCCGGCTCTCCTCCGCGACCTTGATGCCCGCCGTATCGACGTTTTCAAGCCAGTCGCGCACCACCTTTCCCTTCACGATAAGATCAGGCGCGACGTCCGCAAGCGGCATGATCACGAAGCCGCGCTCCGTCATCCGCGGATGCGGCACTTCCAGTTTCGAGGTCTTCATTTCACGAGAACCATAAGTCAGGATGTCGATGTCGATGATGCGCGGCCCCCAACGCTCCAGACGCACGCGCTTCATTGCCCGCTCGATCGATAGACAAATTTCGAGCAGATCCTCCGGATCGAGCCGCGTTTCCACCAGCGCGCAACAATTGAAAAAATCCGCCTGATCCGTCTTGCCCCATGGCGGCGTGGAATAAAGTCTGGAGACCGATACGACGCGGCAGCTATCCCTCGCATCCAGTTGTCGCAAAGCTTCCGCCATTGCTGCCGGCGGGTCGCCTATATTGCCTCCCAACCCAAGCGCAGCAATATGCAAGGCGTCTTCAGGCAAAGTGTTCAACACGGACCTCTGCATAATCCAGGATGCCCGGAATCGGGACACTTGGCTTGCGCACCGTAATATCCGCACGCCTGATCTGCGGGGACCATGCACACAATGCCTTGGCCACGTCTTTAGCAAGCGTCTCAATCAGGTTGCGGCGGTTCTGGGTCACGACCCTCTCCACGATTTCGTAGGCTATGCCGTAATGAACCGTGCTCGCGACATTGTCATTTTCGAGAGCGTCGTCCGCCTCCACGTCCATCACCACGTCCAGGAAGAACCGCTGGCCAAGAGACGCTTCCTGCTCGAAGGCACCGTGCTTTGCATAAAAGCCGCAGTTTTTCAGCGTGATAGTATAGATGCCCATGACTAGCCTCTCTTCTCTTCACCGGCCCAGGCCGCCGCCAGCACGGCATCCGCCATCCTCAGCGCATCCAGGTTGGCCGCGACATTGTGAACACGGAATATGGACGCGCCTGCAAGCCTCAACATGGCGGTGGTTGCGGCAGTGCCGATATCGCGTTCGTCCGCCCGCTCGCGGCCCGTCACGGCGCCGATGAAGCGTTTGCGGGACGTGCCGGCCAGCAGTGGAAAACCAAGCCGGTGCAACTCGGGAAAGCGGGCGATCAATTCCAGGTCATCGTCCTTGTTCTTCGCGAAACCAAAACCCGGATCGAGCACGATCGCCTCATCCGGCACCCCAGCCTTTCGTGCAATGCTCACGGACTCCGTCAAAAAGAACTCCTGGTCGTCGATCCTGTCGGCAAGCCTCTCCTGCTCCCGTCCACGGCCAGTATGCATGATGCACACCCCGGCGCCTGTCGCCGCAGCGACATCGGCAATAAGGGGCTCGCGTTGCAGGCCGTGCACGTCGTTGATGATATGGGCGCCGGCTGCGACCGCGAGCCTGGCTGTCTCGGCGCGGTAGGTATCTATCGAAATGAGCGCGTCCGTCTCAGCGCGCAGCTTCTCGACCACCGGCAGGACACGATCCTGCTCTTCGGCAGGCGCAATTTCGGCCGCACCCGGCCTCGTTGATTCACCACCGATATCGAGGATGACTGCGCCGTCTTCTACGCAAGCCATCGCATGAACGAAGGCGCTTTCCAGAGTTGCGTGACGCCCGCCATCGGAAAACGAATCAGGCGTGACATTGATGATCGCCATGATATGGCCTTGAAAACCGAGTTCGAGGGTTCGGCCGTGCCCCACGCGCCACGTGCTGTTGCAGCGCGATACCACCCGCCGCCCATCTGTCGAAGGATCACGCAAAATTTGATGCCTTTATGTTGCGCTCCTTCTGGCTATGCCCCAAGCTAACCCCAAGTTCAACGTCGCAGGCCCCAGAATGTTTTTGATGCGCAGAGTCCACCGACTTTTCGGTGCAATTCTTGTCTCCTGCGTGATCTCTGCGCCAGCCACCGCCGAACCTCTGATCAGCAAGACCTATTCCTATTTCCGGATCGGCGGTCGCACGGCGGAAGACCTCGACAAGGAATTGGAGAAACGAGGACCGATGACCCGCACCTCGGGCCATCGCCATCCCGGTGCGACCGAAATCAAATTCGGGGGCGACGCTACCTACGTGGAAAAGGGCGGCAATTGCTCAATCGGCGGCGCTCGTGTGACGCTTCGCACCCGCATCATACTTCCCCGCTGGAGCAACCGTGGCCGGGCCGCCAACGACCTCCGCTTCATCTGGGATACCCTGTCGGCCGATATCAAGCGGCACGAGGAGAGGCACGCCGAGATCGCCCGCAACCACGCCCGTCAGCTGGAAAGAGAGCTATTGGCGCTTCCCTCCCAGAAAAGCTGCGACGCGTTGGAAAAACGGGTGGCGGACACGACGCGCCGTATTCTGGAGGCGCATGACCGCGAGCAGCTGCGATTCGATCAGGTCGAGGCAGCCAATTTCGATGCCCGTATGATGCGACTGCTGCAATACCGCCTGAAACGGGGCGGCAAATAGACCACCCGCGAACCTTTTGCGAAGCTTGCGCATCATCCTGTCAATGACAGGTGATTTATGGTGATAGTCTAAAATACGAATCTCGGATAGAAGTAAGACATAACTTACCTGCCGCATGTTTCAGAGATTGGGGCGGAAGGTATAACCAATCAGCGCGCTATCGGTACCGCCGGGCGTCGCAAGCAGCGGTTTCAAGCGTTCCGCGTAACGGTCTCCTGCGTTTTGTTCTCCTGGCGCGTCTTCAGCCGCAGGTGTCTCCTCCCTCGCCTGTCGGTGATGCGCCCGCCTTGCCTCGCTTGCCGTTCCTGCGCAGCGAGGCTTTTTTTTTTGCCGGCAATCCGAAGTGTGATCAGGCCTGCCGCTCGGGCACGTTGACCACGAGGCCATCGAGTTCCGGCTTGACCTTGATCTGACAGGAAAGACGCGAGGTTGGCTTCACCTCGAATGCAAAATCGAGCATGTCTTCTTCCATCGGAGACGGCGGGCCGACTTTTTCGGTCCACTCTTCATCGACATAGACATGACAGGTGGCGCAGGCGCAGGCACCGCCGCATTCGGCCTCGATGCCGGGAACGGAATTGCGAACCGCATTCTCCATAACCGTGGAGCCCGGCTCGGCCTCGATATCGAAGCGCGTTCCGTCAAAGGCAACGATCGAAATTTTCGTCATGATATTGGAAATCCGGGATGTTGAAGGTTGCTGCTCTATTTAAGCGCGCTGTCTTCCAATAAAACCCCGGCGCAGTCAACATTTTCGGGCGCCGCGGGCTGTTCCACGGGCGCCCTATGTATAAAGGGGCGCTCTCAGCGGCAGAGCTTGTTGATGAAGTTCTCCGCTTCCACGACCACAGCCCCGACAGCTGCCTTGAGGGCCGTATCTGCGCCACTGTCCTCGAGCTTCTGGGCCGCAATGGCGACCTTGAAGGCGCCGACTGCGTTGGCCGCCCCTTTCAGGCGATGAGCTATTGCGACGGTAGCGGTCGTGTCCGCGACGGCAAGATCCTGCAGCGCCCGCCGAGCCTGGCGTGCAAACATCTGAAGCACCTCAACCTCCAGAGCCTTGTCGCCCATGGTCTGTGTCGCGAGATGGACAAGATCAATCGGTCGGGATTGAGACGGGCAAGCGCCGCCTTGGTGTTCGGGGGCTTCAAACGCAATACTGACGGCTGCCACTGCCATGGGAGGTTTCCTTGTTGTTGTTCTTACATGTCCCGAATTGTGCGGGTCGGAGCCGGCTATCCCGTTAAATTCCGGCACAATCGGGGCTGAAATCTTCCCATATGGTTAATTTCTGCTAAGCTCCCGAGATTTTAGGACTTTTGCATCTGGCGATGGTTTAAATTCTGTTAACAACATTCAGCGCCGGATCTCCCTGGCCGGCGTTTTAATTGTGCCAGGGAGCCGAATGTGCCACTACAGTACGACTAAGGTGGCGGGGAATATTCTCCTTTTGCCACGGATGGCAGGTTGGTAAGCTTTCATTATCATCCGTTTGAAAGAACGGCCGTCCGACATGAAAATGAATAGGAAACTCAAGCCCCATGATGGGGCACGGGTTTCCGGCAGGCAGTGTTCCATCTGTCGGTCTGCGGGCGGCAGCGCGTCTGATGGGATTGCCGGGCGAGTATGTAACGAGGCGTAACCGCATGGCGAAGAAAACGAGCAGCGAGTCGATCGACGAGACGGCTTTCCAGGCGCTGGAAGAAGCTCTGAAGATCAATTTCAACGATGAGTCGCCGCGCAGCAGATCCGCGCCCCATGCCTCGGAGACAAGAGTGTCAGACACACCCAAGCAGCGTCCGTCTTCTCCGCAACATCAAGAGGAGCCCGCCGAGTCGTTCAGGTCGGCCGTCTCCGAAGCTGCAGCCAAGTCGCCGACGTTCCAGCCTGCGAACGATGCCGGCAGACGCAGCGCCAGCGCGATCCTCAGGACGCTCGAAGGCGGCGCCATGCGCTCCGCTATCCGCAATGCTGTGATCATTTCCCTTCTTTGGGCGGTGGCCGGCATCGGGTTGGGACAGGTAATTTACGGCAACCAGCTTTGGGAAATCACCTCCGTTGCAGGCGTGCTTGCCGCTCCAGGCATTGTCGCCCTCGCAGTGGGTATCCTCATCCCGATCATGCTGTTCTTCGCGTTCGCCATCATGATGGCGCGGGCACAGGACCTCAGAAACGCCGCCCGCTCCATGGCGGAGGTGGCGCTTCGCCTTTCCGAGCCGGAGACCATCGCCTCCGAGCGCATCATGAGCGTCGGCCAGGCCGTGCGCCGTGAAGTCTCCGCGATGAACGAAGGCATCGAACGCACGATCGCCCGCGCCACAGAACTCGAAACGCTGGTACATTCGGAAGTTAACGCACTCGAGCGCAGCTTTACCGACAATGAACTGCGCGTCCGCGGTCTCGTTCACGAACTCGGCGCAGAGCGCGATGCGATCGTCAATCATGCCGAGCGTATCCGCTCGTCGATCGTTGGCGCCCACGATCAGCTCAAGGAAGAACTTTCGCTGGCCACGGAGGAGATTTCGATCCGTCTTGCGACCTCGGGCGAAGCCTTCGCCTCGATGATCGATACCCGGGCAGCCGCACTCATGGAGAAGTCCGATGCCGCCGGCGAGGCGCTCGGAACGCTGCTGACCACCAAGGCAGAAAACCTGCTCCAAACCTTGAACTCCTCCGGCTTTGCGCTCGCCCATGAATTTGATGAGCGGATGGATCAGCTTACCTCGGTGCTCTCTACGCGCGGCCAAGCGCTCCTGACCGAGTTCGAAACCCGCGCCTCGTCTCTCGACGCCAACACCGAGAAATTGAATGCCGCGCTCGCAGATCGCACCCGGCAGCTCAACGAGACCCTGCTGGCCCGCACGCGAGAGATTACGGAAGGGCTTTCCAGCAGCGAAAGGACCCTTACCGGCTCGCTCGACGAAATACTGTCGAGCCTCAACAGCTCGCTGGAGGAAAAGGGTTCCTCCTTCCGCCAGAGCCTTCAGACGACCGTCGAGGATGTCGTCATGGACCTCGACATGCGCTCCAGCTTCTTCGAGGAACGCCTGCAGGCGACCGTGGGGCACCTCAGCACCACATTCGACGACAGCGTTTCTCAATTTACCTCCGCATTCGATCAGCGGGCCGGTTCGCTCGACAGCAAGCTGATGGACAGCCTGGCGCGTATCAACGAGACGGTGGCGAGCGGCTCGGAGTCTATCGAGAATATTCTCAGCTCCAGCATCGAACGCATCAGCTCATCGTTGACAGATCAATCCTTCGCGCTTGCCACCACACTCGGCACCGGCCAGGAAGTTTTAGACTCCATGCTCGAAAGCCGCTCGCGCGAGCTTTCCGATGCGCTGTCTGCGCGCAGCAGCGAAATCCAGGACGCTCTGGGCTCCCGCGCTGCAGAGATCCAGGATGTTCTCGGCTCTCGCACCGCGGAAATCCAGGATGTTCTGGGTTCCCGTACCGCAGAGATCCAGGAAGTGCTCGCGTCTCGTACGAGCGAGCTCCAGCAGGGCCTCACGGGCGCTCATCGACAAATCGAGAGCACCCTGACGGATGGCAACAGCGCTCTTCTGAATACGCTCACAGAAAACCAGACCAAGTTCGAACAGGGACTGGCAATCCGCTCGGGTGCGATCATCGCTGCGCTTTCCGGCAGCCACGACCATCTGACCGAGGTGCTCAGCCAGAAAACCGCAGCTATCGACGCTCTGATGTCGAACGCGCCGGAGCGGCTCGCAGGCATGTTCGATGAAAAGGCGGATCATATCGCTCGCACTTTGTCGGAAAGCGAGCAACGGCTCAGCGGCGATCTCGGGCGCCATGCATCGCAGATGCAGGCCTCGCTGGAGACCAATCGCGAGCGGATTTCCGAGATCCTCGAAGACAAGTCCATGGAGATCGCCACGTCCTTTGCGCTTGGCGAGGACCGGCTCACCGGCATGCTCGACGAAAAGTCGGAAGCTATCGCGCGTGCCCTGTCCGAAACCGAACAACGCATGAGCGGCGATCTCGGGCGTCGCACGTTCGAGATTCATGAAGCTCTGAGCACCAACCGCGATAAGCTCGCCGAACTCCTGGACGACAAGTCGATGGAAATCGCAACGTCGTTCGCGCTTGGCGAAGATCGTCTTTCCGGCATGCTGGACGCCAAGGCCTCGGCGCTGGTGAATGTGCTGTCCGATGCCGACAGCCGCATCGAGCAGTCCTTCGCGGCCCGGGCAGAGGCTATCCATAACGCCTATGCCGATAACCAGCTCAATCTCGACCTCTCGCTGGAAAACCGCAACGCGGAGCTTTCGCGTATCCTGGAATCCGGCGGAGAGCGGCTCGAACAGGCCGTGGGCAACGCCAGCAATCGCATCGAAAGCGCTCTTACCGACGGCACGGGCCGCTTTGAAGCAGGCCTGGCCGGCGGCCTGGAGCGGATGGAAACCGTTATGAGCTCCACGCAGGAGCGGATTGCGGCGACCATCGGCCTCGGCCATCAGCAGCTCGAGACAACCCTCAGTTCCGGCCACGACCAGATGCGGGAAACGCTCGAAGAGCGGACTAGCCTGCTTGCCAACACGCTGGGCGACGCGCGCAACCAGATCGGTGACCTGATGCAGGATCAGGCAACATCGCTGAGCACCTCCATCGCGGCGAGCGCCGGTATGCTGGAGATGACACTTGAGAATCAGAACAGCGCCTTGAAGGATGCGATCGATACTGCCGGGCAATCCCTCGAAGAGCGGCTCCGCGATAACGTCGGCACCCTTGCCGTTCGTCTTTCCGATGCCGCCGGCGAGATCGGTCGGTCGGCGGATGCCTTCTCCAATCGTATCCGCCAGACTGTCGGCGGCGTTCAGGGGGCTCTCGAGGAGACCGGTAGCCGGATCGAATCGACGTTCGGAGGGCTTGAGGATCGCATCCGCGGCGAAGTGGTGAATGCCACCCAGCTGGTCAACGACGCCGGAACCAATCTTTCGGCCGCACTCGACAGCCGCACCGCTGAGCTGGAGCGCGTTGCCGTCGAGGCCACGGACAGGATCGCCGACACGATGGACGGACGCACCGCCCGTATCGAAGAGCGTCTCGGCACGATCGACCGCGCCCTGACGATCGGGCTGGACAATGTGACCAAGACAATCGAAAGCAAGGCTGTCGGCCTCGCCTCGACACTACGCGAAGCCGTCAGCGCCGCGGCGCAAAGCATGGACAGCGAGGCCACCCGCTCGGCAGAGGTGCTTGCCCGCGCAGGCGCCGAGTTCACGGAAGAATTGGCAAACCGCAACAGCGAATTTACCAAGGCGATCGAGGACCGCTCAATCCAGATCGTCGGGCGAATTTCCGAGACGCAGAACAGGCTGGCCGGCCAGGCTGCGACTGTCGCACATGCCTTCTCCGAAGCCGGGAACGCGATCGTCAACAAGGTCGCCGAAGCCGATAGCCTCGTGAAGAAGCAGGTAACGGCAATCTCCGAGGCTCTCGACGATGCCCAGAAGGCGCTTGGCGAACGCGGCAACGATATCCGCACCACGCTCACGGAAACGGCAGACCAGCTTGACAATGCCATGGACGCCGTAGACCGCGCACTCGCGGCCCGCGGCGAGGCGATCCGTTCGGCGCTCGACAACCGCACTCGCGACTTGAATTCCATGCTCGCCAGCCGCTCGGCCGAACTCAGCCGCCTTCTCGACGAAAAGGCAAAACCGATGGTCGAGGAATATGCCGAGACTGGCCGCGCTGCCGTCGAGCAGATCACGGGTGCCGCCCAACAGGGTGCGGAACGCCTGTCTGCGACGGCCGAGGAAACCGCTGCCCGAATCCGCAACGAGAATTCCGCGCTCATCGACGCCATCGCCACCCGGACCAACGATACCCTGGCGGCCATCACCCAGCGCACTGAAAATGCCGCCGGCACCATGCGCTATGTTGAGCAGGGATTGTCCGCGGCTGTGAACAGCCTCATCGACAAGCTCGCTGAAAGCAATTCCAGCATCAGCGCCATGGTTCAGCAGGCAGCGCAGGATATCGGCAGCACCGCGGACGTCGCTGCTGAACATCTCGCCGAGGCCGACCGCAAGCTCGGCGCAACGGCCAGCCGCTTCTCGCAATCGGCAGGCCATGTTGCAGATATCGTGTCGGGTTCGACCCGTATGCTCGAAACCAACATCGAGCGGATGTCTGAAGTCTTTGGCCAGACGCTTGAGCAAGTCGGCGGTATCGTCAGCCGCTTCGACGAACACTCCAGAGTGCTGTCTGAGGCATCTGACCTCCTCGGTGCTGCGCAGTCTAACCTCGCCAGCACCCTGGATGAACGTCAGAATGCGCTCCGCAGCCTGGCAGGCGGCCTGCTCAAGCGCTCGGAAGAAATCGAAGGGACGATGCGCAACCTCACAGGCCTTGTGGACAGCGCTTTCGAAAAGGCCGAGGAACGCTCCCTGCAGGTCGGCTCGCGACTGCGTGAAAGCCTGCATGCCTCCTTCGCCGACATCGGCCGCACGCTCGGTGAAACCCAGCATCGCGCCGAAGTAACGGCCGACGCGATGCGGGAAGCCCTAGTCAATGCCGGTGGCGACGCCACCCGTGCCATCGAGTCGACCCTGTCGGATGCCGAGAAAAGAACGCGCGACCTTTCCGAACGGATGCGCGGAAGTATCTCTGCGTCCCTCACCGACGTCGAGCGGCTTCTGTCGGATGCCACTGACCGGTCCGGCAGTGCCGCAGAACAACTTCGCGAGACGCTGCGCCAGTCGGTCGAGGAAGCCATCAATCGCTTCTCCGGCGCAACCGATGAAATCCGGCGTTCGGCCCAGGACATCCGGCGCGAGCTGGATACGACCCGCTCGGAACTCAAGCGCGGTGCCTTCGATCTTCCGGAAGAGGCCAAAGAAAGCGCTGCCGCAATGCGTCGTGCAGTCGCCGAACAGATCAAGGCCCTCCAGGACATTTCTGCCCTGGTTGGACGCTCGACGCAGAATTTCGAAGTTTCGGAGGCTTCCGCCAGCCGTCCGGCTCCGGCACCTGCTCGTCCCCAGCCTGCCGCTCCTGCGCCTGTCCCGCCGCAGCCCGCTCCGCCTGCTCCTCGCAGCGATACATATGGCGCAAGCTCGCTGCGAGGCGCGCTTCCGCTTGATCGGCCTGCCCAGACGCCGGCTTCACGCGCGCCTGAACCGGCCCCCCGCGGCGGCAATGCCAGCGATGACGGCTGGATCAGCAATCTGCTCCGCGGCGCATCGCGCGATGAACTGGGCGAATCTCCGGTACCACGCCAGCAGCAGCCGGTGCGTACAGCCGAACCTGCGCCGGCACCCCGCAGCAATGGAGACAATCGCAATCCTCGCCACATGGTCGAGTCGCTGAATTCGCTCTCCGTGGACATTGCCAGGGCGATCGATCACGACGCATCGGTCGACCTGTGGCGCCGCTACCAGCGCGGCGAACGCGATGTCTTTACTCGCCGTCTCTATACGCTGAAAGGTCAGCAGACGTTCGACGAGATCAAGCGCAAGTACGAGCGGGAGCCGGAATTCCGTACCGCTGTCGACCGCTACATCGCGGACTTCGAAAAGCTGCTCGCCGATGTCGCCCGCACTGACCGCGACAAGACTGTCACCCAGAGTTACCTCACATCGGATACGGGCAAGGTCTATACGATGCTCGCCCATGCCGCTGGCCGGTTCAACTGAAGGCAACGACAATAGACAGACTAAAAAGGCCGCCTCAAAGGCGGCCTTTTTAGTTGCGGATTTGGCTGCTGCCCCAGGCGGTGAAACGACGCCCTATATCGACTTGAGCGCCCAGTCGACAATCTCCGCCCCAACCTTGGCAAAAGCCTTGTCGAGCGCTTCGATAAAATGACGGTTCTCGGAGCCGGAGACTGGCGAGGTGGCTTTGAAGACGCTCTGGCCGCGCACAGTGCCGTTGCGGTCGTTCAGCAGCTTTGCCGAAATTTCGACAACGGCGACCCGGGGACTGCCGGCGCTTACTTCAAAGGCCCGGATGTCGGTCACCACCTGATAGTCGATGGCGAGGCCCTGCCCCGGTTTACCGACGCCACCGAGACGACCGGAGTTTTCGAACGCTTCGACGAGTTTTGACTGAACGAGAGCCGGCAGGCGATCTCCCCATCGGGAGTTGGCAAGATACTGGATTTCCGACGGGGAAACGCGAACCACCACCTGCTCGCTGTTCAAAAGCTTGACGGCCGTCGGCTCGGGTATCAGGATCTGCCGGTTGCGTGCCGAAGGCCCCTGGCCTGCTGGGGTGATTGACAGATCGAACGTATCGTTGTTCGCGCTGCTGCCACAGCCGGTGACAAGCGCCGCCACCAGTGGCAGCGCGACGAGGAGCGGGCGGCGGTTTGCGCGTCGCGTTAATAACTCCGTACCAGTCATCAAAATCCCAGTCTCCAAATGGCGTCCCGCGTCACCGGCGTGTCCTGCCGTCATACTGCTTCACTGTCTCCCCGCCGAAGATCAGCCTTTGCGGGTTCTGGTCGAAATTGTTGATTGTCTGGTCGAGCGACTGGACGGTGCGCCGGGCGTCGTTCACCAATGTCTGGATGTCCCTCAAACCGCTTGAGGAGAAGCGCGACAGATTGTCGGCAATCGGGCCGACTCGCGCGTTGATGTTGTCGGCCACGGTCCGGAAGGATTCGAGCGTCCGGCGCGCTTCGGCAAAAAGCCCCTGCGAATCGTCGCTGGAGACGAGGCCATCGACTTTGGCGAGAATGCCGTCGACGCGGCTGGATGCCTCATTCAGCTTTCGGGCCAGTTCGGTGAAGTCGCCAACCGCGCGATCGATGTCTTCCCTGCGATTGGCGAAGCTGTCGACCACGTCGCGCGCCGAACTGATCGTCTGCCGGGCGTCTTCCGACGCGGCCGTTATATTGCCGATAGTTGTTTTCACCTGCTCCGGACTAACCGAACTCATCACCGTATCGACACGCCGCAATACGCTCTGGGCTTGGGTTCCTGCCTGTTCGAAATTTGCCGCCGCGTTCCTGACGTTGGCGACGAGATCGCCAAAATTGTCGGAAGCGTTCGCGATATTTCGGGTGGCTCGTTCGGTATTGGCCACGACCGCGTTGATCTTCTCGGCATCGATCGCGCTCACCAGCCGCTCGGCGGCCTGAAGGGTCGAATTCAATGTGCCGGAGACGCGATCGATCGTCGTAGACAGCGTGGACAAGCTGTTCAGGAACTTGTCGATGCTGTCGGAATTTTGAGCCAGAGCCCCGGTGAAGGTTTCGACGTTGCGAATGGTTTGAGTGAGCGGCCCGCGCGCATCCGCGACGAACCCTTGGATATCGCTGATCGCCGCGTCGGCTCGGTCGAGGATCTTGTCGGCAGTGGCGAGCAGGTTCGTGACGCTCGACTGCTCGGCGATCAGAACGGCCGGTCGACCGGTCTCCAACGACTTCTGGAGGATGTTCTCTTCGCCCTTCGCGCCACCTGAAAGCTCGATATAAGCCGCTCCGGTCAACCCCTGCACTTCAAGAGCAGCTTGCGTGGATTGGTAGACCGGTGCATCCGCTCTTACCTCCGTGAACGCGATCGAGTAGCGCGGATCGTCTGGATCGATGGTGAGGTTACGGACCGAACCGACCGGAATACCGTTGAAACGGACCGGTGAGCCGACGGAAAGGCCGTTCGCCGATCCGGGGATGCGGATGGCGAGCTCAGCCGTAGGTCCACCACGACCGGATTGCGCCATCCAGTAGACGAAGCCAAAGGCGGCGGCGATCACCAGCAGCGTGAAGAAACCGACAAGGGCGTAATTGGCTCTGGTTTCCATGGATTAGTTCACTTCTCTACTTCCGCAGCCGGCCGCTTTTCTTGAATTACGACAGACCGCGCCCGCTTTCCGCGGAAATACGACTGAACCCATGGATCGTCATGAGCAAACATATCTTCAAGAGTACCTTCCACCAATACCCGTTTCTGACCAAGCACGGCAATACGGTCACAGACCGAAAAAAGGCTGTCGAGGTCGTGTGTTACCATATAAACCGTCAGCCCGAGAGTGTCGCGCAGCTTGGCAATCAGCGCATCGAAATCGGCTGCCCCTATGGGATCGAGACCCGACGTTGGCTCGTCCAGGAATACAAGATCCGGGTCCAACGCAAGCGCGCGGGCCAGGGCGGCACGCTTGATCATGCCGCCTGAAAGCTCCGATGGGTATTTGTTGGCGGCATCCGGCGGCAGGCCCACCATCTCGATCTTCAGATAAGCCAACTCGTCCATCAAGGATTGTGGCAAGTCGAGATATTCGCGCATCGGAAGCTGGATGTTCTCCTTGACGGTCAGCGCCGAAAACAGTGCCCCGTGCTGGAACAGCACACCCAACCGCATGTCCACCTGCATGCGCTCCTCTTCCGAGGCGTTGTCATAGTCGATGCCGAGGATTTCGATCACGCCTGACCGGTGCGGCAGAAGGCCGAGAACCGTGCGCATCAGAACGGACTTGCCGGTGCCCGAAGCGCCCACAAAGCCCAGAATTTCGCCGCGATAGACATCGAGATTCAAACGGTCGAGCACCACCTGATTACCAAAGCCGACAGTGACATCACGTACCGAAAGCACGACTTGGCCACTGTTTGGCTTATCCTTGCCGTTACCCTCTACCGCCTCTTCCAACCCCGCCCCCATCAAAAATCGATTGCCGAATAGAAGATGGCGAAAAGCGCATCCATGAGGATAACGACGAAGATTGCTTTGACGACGGAGGTCGTGACGTGTTGCCCGAGAGATTCGGCGCTGCCGCCGACTTTCATGCCCTCCACGGCGGCAACGATACCGATCGCCAGTGCCATGAACGGCGCCTTGATCATTCCCGATGCAACGGACGTGTGGTCGATCGCCTCATGCAGACGTGACAGATATGTGTCGAAAGTGATGCCCGAATAAGCCCAGGCAACAACCGCCGCGCCGAAAAGAGCGGCAAAATTGGCGATGATGGTGAGGAGCGGCAATGCCACTGTAAGCGCCACGAGGCGCGGAAAGATCAGCACGCCCACCGGATTGAGGCCGATGACGGTCAGCGCATCGATTTCCTCGCGCATCTTCATCGAACCGATCTCCGCGGTAATCGCGCTGCCCGAGCGGCCGGCGATCATGATCGCCGTGAGGAGAACCCCGATCTCGCGAAGCTGAAGTATGCCGACAAGGTCGACCACGAAGATTTCCGCGCCGAAGTACCGGAGCTGAAAAGCGCCCTGCTGTGCAATGATGGCGCCGATCAGGAACGACATCAGCACGATGATCGGCACGGCCCGCACGCCCATCCGGTCGATATGGGTGACCACCGATGCGGGAGAAACCCCCGCCCCTCGGCCGAACTTCATCTGCGCGCCGCGGACCGCCGAACCGAGAATGTGCATGGCAGCATAAAAATCGCCGCCGAGCCCCACCATGATCTTGCCGCTCGGAGCAAATATCCGCTCGAAAAGCGTGCCTTTCTTTCCATTCTCGGCGGGAGGCGCAGGCGCCTTTTCCGGCAATGCGCCGATCAGTTCCCGGATCGGTCCTTCGCCCCCGGTAAGGACCGCGTCGCGGCCCTGTTCAACCTTGGACGTCATCAGCCGTCGAATCAGCCACGCTCCAGCCGTATCGACGCCGCCGACGCCGTTGAGATCGATCTCCAGCCTGCCCTGCCCCTGGGCGCGTTCCAGCCTTTCAAGATCATTCAGGATCGGAGAAATTGTCGAACCTCGCCAGTCGCCCGCCAAAAGATAACGTTCGCCGCCTGGCAGATCTTCGGCCTTGATTTCGGCTGCCTTGGACGTCACGGCTTCTTTCGCAGTCACTGGTCATTTGAGGTTTCAATACGATACGGTTGATCGCATTTTCAGGATCAGCAATAAAGCCGCCTCACAGGTATTTGCGTCAAAAGGATGCGTAAAACCATGCGCCGTCACCTCGAAGCCACAATAGAAACTTTTCCGATCGCCGGCTTATTCACGATTTCGCGCGGCTCGAAAACTGAAGCCGAAGTCATTACCTGCACGATCCGCGAAGACGGTTTCTCCGGACGCGGCGAATGCGTGCCCTATAAACGGTATGGCGAAAGCCTTGATGGCGTCCTTTCCGATATCCAGTCGATCACGGAGGCTGTCGACAGCGGGCTGACGCGCGAGGAATTGCAGACCCGGATGAAACCGGGGGCCGCACGGAATGCAGTCGATTGCGCGCTTTGGGATCTGGAGGCGAAGCGCGACGGCCTCCGGGTAGCAGACCTCATTGGCGCAGCCAGCCAGAAGCCTCTCGTTACGGCATTTACGCTTTCACTCGGCGAGCCCGCGGTTATGGCTGCCGATGCCCGCAGAAATGCTCAACGCCCGCTCCTCAAGATCAAGCTCGGTACCGAGGATGACGAATCACGGCTTCGCGCCGTTCGCGAAGCGGCTCCGAACGCACGCATCATCGTGGACGCCAACGAAGGATGGACGGAAGAAAATCTCTCGCACCACATGGCTGTCGCGGCGGAACTGAACGTGTCGCTCATCGAGCAACCTCTACCCGCCGGCAAGGATGCGGCCCTGGCCAATATCCGGCGCTTGGTCTCGGTTTGCGCCGATGAAAGCGTGCACATGACAAAAGATCTCGAAAGCCTTCGCGATCGCTATGATGCAGTCAATATCAAACTGGACAAGACCGGCGGCCTGACGGAAGCACTGGCCATGAAGGCCGAGGCTCAGCGACTTGGATTTTTGGTCATGCTCGGCTGTATGGTCGGCTCCTCGCTTGCGATGGCTCCGGCTGTTTTATTGGCGCAGGAAGCCGATTACGCCGATCTCGACGGGCCATTGCTGCTTGCAAGGGACAGGCCGACCGGCCTTCGCTACGAGGGTTCGCTGGTTTATCCGCCAGACCCTGACCTCTGGGGTTGAATGCGAGCCGCAAATGCGATCGTTGCCAGCCCGATCAAGGCGAGAAGCGACATCGCGAGGTAACTCGTCACCCCGAATTGCCGGTAAAGAAAACCGGACAATATGGTCGAAATTGCCAGAAACACGCCGTTGTAGAAGACATACGCGCCCTGCACCGTGGATTCCTGATGCTCCTGCACTGACTCTACCAGGCGTTGTTGAAGTCCCAGATGCACGAAAGCGAACGAAAACGCATGCAGGCCCTGTAGCGCCATGTAGCCCCAGAACCCCAGCGAGAATGGAAACAGGCTCCAGCGCAGGATCGCCGCCGCGCAGCCGATCCGCAACAGCGTCCAAGGCGATACGGACTTCGCGAGCCTGCCGGCCGTCAAAAATACGACGATTTCGAAAATGATCGCGGCGCTCCACAATATTCCGATGGATCCGCTCGAGAAGCCGATCTGCTGCCAGTGGATCGTGCCGAAGGTATAGAACATTCCATGGCTAGCCTGAGCAATCGACGCTCCGATCATCAACACATGCAAGTCGACACGACGGATCGAGCTGGGATTAAAACCGGCATTGGCGGGTCGAATCACGGCTTGACCGAGCCTCGGAACGGCAAACGCAACCAAGACTGTTAGCACAAATCCGACCGCCACTGCGGGCGGGATCGTCTGAAAACCCCAGTAACCCTGAAGCTCTCCGACGATAAGCGCGACAGCCATGAAGCCGACTGAGCCCCAGACGCGCATGGCGCCGTACTGGAATCCCCAACGCCGGACACCTGTGACTGCGACGGATTCGACGATCGGCGCATAAGGCGCAAAGAAAGCCGCCTGGAGGCTGACGATCAACAGCACAGGCCAAAAGGTGTCCGTAAAAAACATGGCCAGCGCCGTCGACAACGACAACGCGCCGGACCAAACAAGCATCAGCGTCCGCTCCCCCAGCCGGTCGGCAAAAACGCCGGCCACCGGCGCGGCGAACACCCGCAAGAGAAGTTGCGCGGCCAGCACAATCCCGATTTCGAATTCGGAAAAGGCAAGTCCGTCGAGCCAAACCGGCAGATAAGGCAAAATGACGCCGTTCACTCCCAGTGGTGCGCCATAGGCGAGTGCGCAGCGCAATTGGAAGAACCGGGGCGCGGCGGGCGCCGTCTGTGTAGGAATCACGATTTCACGGGTAGGTTGCTGAAACTTGCCGCTTACCTAACACAGAGCCCTGCCTATGCCTATGGCAAGAAATGGCCCTAGGCAGAGCTGACACGTATCGCAGTTCAGGCAGCCCGCATGTCCTCGACGACCTGCGGCGCCGCCAGTGCCTTGATCTCGGCGGCAGCGGTATCCCGCTGCCAGGAAATCATTTCGAGCCTGCCATCCTGATGTTCGACAATTGCCGTGCAGCTTTCCACCCAGTCGCCGGTATTGACATAATGGATGCCGTCGATGTCCTCCATCACTGCATGGTGAATATGGCCGCAGATCACGCCTTCCACGTTATGGCGGCGCGCCTCTTCGGCCACGACGCGCTGAAACTCGCCAATGAAGTTGACAGCATGTTTGACCTGCAGCTTTGCCCAGGCGGAGAAAGACCAGTAAGGCATGCCGAGGCGTCTGCGGATAGCAGCCAGGCCGAGGTTGATGACGATGGCCGCGTCGTAGGCCCAGTCGCCGAGATAGGCGAGCAGGCGCGCGTTGCGAACGACGACATCGAACTCGTCGCCATGCAAGATGAGGTATTTCCTGCCGTCAGCCATCTCGTGAATTGCTCGCTCGGCCACCTCTATTCCGCCGAAATGCGTGCCGGGAAACGACCGCAGGAATTCGTCGTGATTGCCGGGAATATAGACTATGCGTGTTCCCTTGCGCGCCTTGCGCAGAAGTTTCTGAACAACGTCGTTACACCCCTGCGGCCAATACCAGTTCCGTTTCAGCCGCCAGCCGTCGATGATGTCACCCACGAGAAAAATGGTATCGGCTTCATGATAACGCAGGAAGTCCAGCAGGAAGTCAGTTCGGGCGGCCTTGGAGCCGAGATGCACGTCCGAAATAAAGAGCGTTCTGAAATGCCTTGTTTCCACTTGCCCGGTCACGAAGTCGTCCTTTCGTCGCCGCTTCTTTGTTTTTCAAAACCAGACTCGTGTTTCAGGATGATGACAGGCTCCGGGAAAACCCCGATCAGCGGCGCTCCGATATCGCTCCATTTCCGCTATCACCGCAAATTAGCTGCTGTCGCACCCGGCCGATTGATGTAAGGAGGGTCTCTCCTTACCATCAGCCCATGCAGAAAAAACAAGCCAGGAGGAACCATGAACGCGCAGGATAAACCGAAATCGCCGGCCGTGCCGGCCACGGGCGATCTCGACGAGCAGGCGCTGTTCTTCCACCGCTATCCCCGCCCCGGCAAGCTCGAAATCCAGGCGACCAAACCGCTCGGAAACCAGCGCGACCTGGCACTTGCCTATTCGCCGGGTGTCGCCGCTCCCTGCCTTGCGATCCGCGACAATCCCGATGCGGCTGCCGATTTTACAGCCCGCTCCAATCTTGTCGCGGTGATTTCCAACGGCACGGCCGTGCTCGGCCTCGGCGATATCGGCCCGCTGGCATCGAAGCCGGTCATGGAGGGCAAAGCCGTCCTCTTCAAGAAATTCGCCGGCATCGATGTCTTTGACATCGAAATCGAAGCCCGCGGTATCGAGACGATGGTTTCTACCATCTCGGCGCTGGAGCCGACCTTCGGCGGGATCAACCTGGAAGACATCAAGTCTCCCGAATGTTTCGAGGTCGAGCGCCGGCTGCGCGAAAAGATGAACATCCCGGTGTTTCACGACGATCAGCATGGCACAGCGATCATCGTGGCAGCCGCGATCCTGAACGGGCTGGAACTCGCCGGCAAGAATATCGGCGACGTGAAGATCGTCACGTCCGGCGCCGGTGCGGCGGCGCTTGCCTGTCTGCATCTTCTCGTTTCGCTCGGAGCGAAGAAGGAAAATATCTGGGTTCATGACATCGAAGGCCTGGTCTACGACGGCCGCAACACGCTCATGGACGAGTGGAAGGAAATCTACGCCCAGAAATCCGATAAGCGTGTTTTGGCCGACAGCATCCACGATGCCGACGTCTTCCTCGGATTGTCTGCAGCCGGAGTGCTCAAACCAGAACTGCTTGCGCGCATGGCGCCGAAGCCGCTCATCATGGCGCTCGCCAACCCGACACCGGAAATCATGCCGGAACTCGCCCGCTCCGCCCGTCCGGATGCCATGATCTGCACCGGTCGTTCGGATTTTCCGAATCAGGTGAACAACGTCCTTTGCTTCCCCTATATCTTCCGCGGCGCGCTGGATTGCGGCGCCCGGACGATCAATGAGGAAATGAAGATGGCGGCGGTCAAGGCGATCGCGGCACTTGCCCGCGAGGAGGTTTCCGACGTTGCCGCTCGCGCCTATTCCGGCGAAACGCCCGTCTTCGGCGCCGACTACCTCATCCCCTCACCCTTCGATCCCCGGCTTATCCTGCGCATCGCACCGGCCGTCGCAAAAGCCGCAGCGGAAACCGGCGTAGCCTCCCGCCCGATCCAGGACTTCGACGCCTATCTCGATCAGCTCAACCGCTTCGTCTGGCGCTCTGGCTTTGTCATGAAGCCGATTTTCGCCGCCGCCAAGACCGCCGAGAAAAAGCGCGTAATCTTTGCGGAGGGCGAAGATGAACGCGTGCTTCGCGCCGCGCAGGTATTGTTGGAGGAAAAGACCGCCACGCCCATCCTCATCGGCCGCCCGTCGGTCATCGAGGCGCGCCTTCAGCGCTTTGGCATTCGTATTCGGCCTGAGGTCGATTTCGCAGTCGTCAATCCGGAAGACGATCCTCGATACCGCGAATATGTCGATGATTATTTCGCTCTGGTAGGGCGCAGGGGCATCAACCCGGAGACTGCGCGCACCATCGTGCGCACCAACAACACAGTAATCGGGGCGCTTGCCGTCAAGCGCGGCGAGGCTGACGCGCTGATTTGCGGCGTGGAAGGCGGTTATGATCGGCATCTGCGCGACGTCGAGCAGATTATCGGAAAAAGGGAGGGCGTCTGCGCCTTCTCGGGCCTGAGCCTCTTGATCTCTCAACGGGGCGCGATTTTCTTCACGGATACATTCGTGAACTACAATCCTTCCGCACAGGAAATCGCCGAAATCACCATTCTCGCCTCCCAGGAAGTCCAGCGGTTCGGCATCGTCCCCAAAGCGGCGCTGATCTGCCATTCGAATTTCGGTTCTCGGGATTCCGAAAGCGCACAAAAGATGCGCGCCGCCCTCAGCCTTGTACGCAAACGGACTCCTCAACTGGAAGTCGACGGTGAGATGCAGGGCGGCTCCGCGCTTTCGGAAGACCTGCGCAAGCGCGCCATGCCAGACAGCTCGCTGACCGGAGAGGCCAATCTTCTGATCTTCCCGAACCTGGACGCGGCCAATATCTCGTTGGGGATCGTTCGAAATCTCACCGATGCACTTCATGTCGGACCGATTTTGTTGGGTACGGCGCTGCCTGCACATATCCTCTCGCCCTCGGTAACGTCGCGCGGCGTGGTAAACATGGCAGCGCTGGCTGTTGTGGAGGCCTCACAACCGGATTTCGCTCTGCAGTCCTAGGCCTGTGAACCGCATAATCCGTACTGGCTCCGCAGATTGCGAGAGCGTGCTTATGATATTGTCAACTGGCCTGCCTCATGATGCGGTTACCGATTCTAGAGATCGCCGGACATCGACTGATGCGCATTCGCAACCTGCTGATCGCCCCAATTCTGCTTGCACCCGACATGGCTTCCGCGCGGGATATAGGCACCTGCGCGGCGCTTTACCGGCAACTCAACAATGCTCCGCAAATCATCGGCAACACCGCCGAGATGCGGCGCTATTCGCAACATCTCAGCGAGATCAACGGCGACATTCGTCGGCATCGAATCGAGATGCGCCGCAGCGGCTGCGGCGGCAGCATCGTCGTCTTCGGTGGCAGCGCTAATGGCGGCGCCTGCGACGAGATGCGCGATGCGCTTGGCGCGATGGAGCGTGAGCGCGACGCGTTGACGGCGGATCGGGAGAATGCACGCCAGCTCTGGCGCTCGTCGGATGAACGCAATGCCATTCTTGCGTCGATCCGATCGAACGGCTGCCTCCCTTCCGATGTCGAAGAGGAGCGGAAAGAGCGGCTGAAGGTTCAGGGGATCGAATTGCCGAAACCGGAGCCCTATTCAGGAGTGACCGACCTGCGGACAAAAGATCCGAAGGAAACGAAAGCGGCAAACCTGCCGCCGCCTCCGCCGTTGGAGCGCACCTACGATCCGAACAAGAAGGTTCGCATAGTGGGCCCCCAGTTTCTGCCGGATACAAGCATTGATCTTGCCAATCCGAAGTCTACCGGCCCACAACCCCAGCAGTGATCAAGCTCGGCCCCATTTGTCGTTGAATACCAGGTCCTCGAGCAAGAGCCGCTGGCGCCAGCCCTTTACCGCCAGCTCCGGTTCTCGATAAAGGCGGTCGACGTAGCCGACGCAAAGCCAGGCAACGATTTGAATTCCCTCGGGGATACCAAGCAGTGTCCGCAGGTCCGCCTCGTGGAAAATGCTGACCCAGCCCACTCCGACACCTTCGGCCCGTGCCGCCAGCCAAAGGTTTTGCACCGCGCAGACGGACGAGAATACGTCCATGCGCGGATCATGAGTGCGACCGATGACAACGGGGCCTGCCCGCTCGGGATCGCAGGTGACGCAAATGCTGAGCGGCGCCTTGCGGATGCCCTCCAGCTTCAGGTTTTGGTAGACCTCGCGTCGTTCTTGCGGAAACATCTCCGCCGCTTCCTCATTGGCCCGCGAGAAGGCCTGCCAGGCGGCTTCACGGACCTTCGGGTCACGCACCAGGATAAAATTCCACGGCTGCATGAAACCGACCGACGGCGCAGCATGCGCCGCCCCAAGCAGCCGCCCAACGAGATCGTCCGGAAGCGGCTCGGGTAAAAACTGATCGCGCACGTCACGGCGCGTCTCTATGGCCCGGTAGACCGCAGCACGGTCACGTTCCGGGAATTCTTCTGCAGGCATCAAGGCATCGGCAAAAAGATCAGGTCGCATCGTTAATCCCCAACAATGCTGACACCCCGCGTAATAAAGCAGGGCACCAAAAAAACCTTGCCGCCGTCCACGCGGGTCGGTCTATCTCGACAGGCCGGTCTTCTGACTTGGCTTCATCCGCTCGCCGCAGCCTTCCCGGAAATCCCAGTGGCATCTACTTTGCGGCAAGCGTCCGCCTCACAGCGTTGGGCACGTTCCGGTCTCGCACCGGATTCCCGATTCTCCTGCCAGCGGCAGGCACCTGACGTCGCGGTTATGCATGAGCGGCCTCACGCATTCAAGCCCCTCATGCGACAGGGAAGTAGCGCACATAGGCGAACTCGTTTCCATCCGGCGACCAGTTGGGCGAATTCATTGTGCCTTGCCCGCCAAACAACTCGAACAAGGTCTCCACATGACCGCCATCCATGTCCATCAGCCGCACGCGGACGTTTTGGTCGCGCGGATGATCGAATACCGTCGCGTCGTAGGAGATGAAAACGATCTTGTCTCCTTTTGGTGACGGATGAGGAAACCAGTCGCCGTAATTGCTGTCGGTGATACGTTCCGCTGCGCCTCCCGACGCAGGTACGCGCCAGATCTGCATGATGCCGGTACGGCTGGAGTTGAAATAGATCCATTCGCCGTCGGGAGAATAGTCGGGCCCGTCGTTCCGCCCCTCTCCGAAAGTCAATCGTGTCTCTTCGCCGCCTTCCCTATCGATCGTATAGATATCGAAGAGATCGTCGCGGATACCGCAATAGGCGAATTTTCCACCATCCGGTGACCAGCCATGCCAGTAGGAGGGCAGTTTCTCCGTCACCAGCCGGGGATCACCACCCTCCGCCGGTAGCACATAGATTGCCGACTTGCCGAATTCTACCTTGTCGGAAATGGCGATCAGCGAGCCGTCCGGCGAAATGCCATGATCGTTGTTGCACTCACGCGCAAAGCCGGTATCGACTGGAACGGGAGCGCTGTCACCCAGCGGTGACAGCCGGTAGATCAGCCCGTCGCTGTTGAGCATCAGATAGTCACCACGCGGCGACCAGTTCGGCGCTTCGAACAGAGCTTCAGTCTGCCAGACAACCCGGTATTGCCGGGTGCGAATATTGTAGATCTCGACAGAACTCCGCAGCGCCATGCCCTCACCGGTCCCGGAATCGGTTGGTGATCGGATAGCGCCGATCTCGACCGAAGTTCTTTTTGGTGATCTTTACACCGGGTGCGGATTGCCTCCGCTTGTATTCGGCAAGATAAAGCAGGTGCTCAATTCGGTGGACGGTCGCCAGATCGTGACCCCGGGCTACAATCTCTTCCGTTCCCATTTCCAGCTCGACCAGGCATTCGAGGATATCGTCGAGTACCGGATAGGGCGGCAGCGAATCCTGGTCGGTCTGGTTGGGACGCAATTCCGCAGACGGCGCCTTGGCAAGGATGTTCTTCGGGATGACCTCGCCGCCGGATCCCAACGCGCCAGGCGGCAGATGCTCGTTGCGCCATGCGGACAACCCGTAGACCTGCATCTTGTAAAGATCCTTGATCGGATTGAAGCCGCCGTTCATGTCGCCATAAAGCGTCGCATAACCCACCGACATTTCCGATTTGTTGCCGGTCGTCACCACCATGGAACCGAACTTGTTGGAGATCGCCATCAGGATCGTCCCGCGCGCACGGCTCTGCAGATTCTCCTCCGTGATGCCCTCGTCCGTTCCCTCGAATAATTCCGACAATGCCGATGAAAATCCGTCGACCGGCTCGGCAATCGCCACGATGTCGTAGCGGCAGCCAAGAGCCTTGGCACAATCGGCCGCATCCTTGAGCGACTCTTCTGACGTGTAGCGATAGGGCAGCATCACCGTGCGCACCCGTTCCTCTCCCAGGGCATCCACGGCAATGGCCGCGCAGAGCGCCGAGTCGATACCGCCTGAAAGCCCGAGAACCACCGATTTGAAGCCGTTCTTGTTGACATAGTCGCGGAAGCCCAGCAGGCACGCGCGGTAATCCGCTTCCTCCTTTTCGGGAATACGCGCCATCGGGCCGCGCGTACAACGCCAGCTGTCGTTGGCCTTCTTCCATTCGGTCACGGTGATTGCCGGTTCAAACTGGCTCATCTGGAAGGCGAGTGTCTTGTCGGCGTTGAAAGCAAAACTTGCGCCGTCGAAGACAAGCTCGTCCTGTCCCCCGACCTGGTTGGCGAACAGCAGCGGCAGACCGCTTTCGATCACCTGACGCAGGGCGACCTGATGGCGGACATCCACTTTGCCCCGATAGTAAGGGGAACCGTTCGGCACGAGCAGGATATCCGCTCCGCTTTCCGCCAGCGTCTCGCAGACGCCCATGTCGTTCCAGATCTCCTCGCATATCGGAATGCCGATCCTGACGCCCCGGAAGTTGTAAGGCCCCGAGATCGATCCTTCCGTGAAAACGCGTTTCTCATCGAACTCGCCATAGTTCGGCAGATCGACCTTGTCCCGTATCGCAACGATCTTGCCACCGTCCAGCAAGGCAACCGAGTTGTGCCGGCCCGCCTCCCCCTGTCGCGGAAAGCCGATGACGACGCCGGGACCACCATCGGCAGTATCGGCCGCCAGCTGTTCGACAGCCCTCTGGCAGGCAGCCAGGAAAGCCGGTTTGAGGACGAGATCTTCTGGCGGGTATCCGGAGATAAAGAGCTCTGTGAAGAGAACAAGGTCTGCCTCTTCGCCGGCGGCGTCCCTGCGCGCTTCCCGCGCAAGGGCCAGGTTGCCGGCTATATCGCCGACAGTTGGGTTGAGCTGAGCGACGGCGATACGGAGTGTCTGGCTGATATCCTGTGTCATGCCTCACGATTTAGCGCCCGCCGATGACGCCGGCAACATCGCTCGGGGGAATTTTTTGCGATGTTTCAAGCGGATGAGCGGACACCAGAGTAATCGCTGCAGGCATTCCAGAGGCAGAACCCAAAGGGTACCTTTGGATCTGCCTAGAAAGGCGCTTTGCATTGGCCGGCTTGATCGTTGGCGCCGTGATGGGCATTTTGTTGGAAGCAAGATTCGGAGGAAGTCGCAATGAAGGCCCTGCTGCTGATCGACATCCAGAACGGCTTCTGCCCTGGTGGCAACCTGCCCGTGCCGCACGGAGACGACGTGGTGCCAATCGCCAATCGGCTGATCGAGGACGGTGGATACGACGTTATTGTCGCGTCTCAGGACTGGCACCCGAAAAATCACGGGAGCTTCGCTTCACAGCATCCAGGTAAAAAGCCTTTCGAGATGGGAAAGCTTTCCGGCAAGCTGCAGGTGATGTGGCCCGATCACTGCGTGCAGGAAACACCCGACGCCGAATTCCATCCGGACCTCAACATCGCAGCCGTGGACTATATTCAGCAGAAGGGCGAAAACCCCGCTGTCGACAGCTATTCCGCCTTCCGCGACAACGATCAGGCGGCATTGACGGGCCTCGCGGGATATCTGAAGGCGCAGCAGGTGACGGAACTCGATATCTGCGGCCTCGCCACCGACTATTGCGTCAGATATTCGGTGCTCGATGCGGTCGAGATGCTGCCGGATGTAAAGGTGCGGTTCATAGAAGACGCCAGCCGCGGGATCGATCCGGAAGGAGTCGTGGCTGCGATAGCCGAGATGAAAGCCAACGGCGTCGACATCATCTCGAGCAAGGACGTGCTAGCTGATTGATCGGCGGGAACGGCTGCAGCCAATGACAGTTCAGCGAAATCGATCGTCCCATCAGCCATATTCAATTGCGTTGAATTCGGCACGGCCCTAAAGCGTCCCAAAGGACTTTTTCATGAAGCGCGAAGACATCATCGATGGCCTGAAGGGCGGAGCTATCATTGCGATTTCCTCCGCGCCCTTTGCGATCCTGTTCGGTGCCGTGGCTGTCGACAATGGCTTGTCGGTGCTCGATGCGGCCATCATGAGCGCCACCGTCTACGCGGGGGCAAGCCAGTTGGTCGGCATCGAACTCTTCGGCCACCATGGCGCCCCTTGGCTGATCGTGCTTTCGGTCTTCGCGGTTAACTTCAGGCATATCCTTTATTCGGCAGCGCTGACGCGCTTCATCACCCACTTCTCACCGGTCCAGAAATTCTTCGCCTTTTTCCTGCTGACGGACCCACAATTTGCCGAGTCGGTGAAGCGCGGTGAGGACGGCCGGGGTGTCAGCTTTGAATGGTATCTCGGTTTCGGGCTTTCGATCTACTTTCCCTGGCTGTTCTTCAGCACCGTCGGAGCCTGGTTCGGAAGCATGATGGGCGACCCGCGGACATTGGCGATCGACGTCCTGCTGCCGACGTATTTCATGGGATTGGTGCTCGGTTTTCGCAGGCGCTCCGGTTTCTATCCTGTCGTGCTTGCCAGCACGCTCGGATCCATTGCCGCCTATCACTTTGTCGGCTCCCCATGGCATGTCAGCATTGGCGCGGCGGTCGGGGTAGCGGTGGCGGCATTGCTGCCGCTGCCGGCGAGCGAACCGGAGCCTATGGCAGAGAAGGCGGAGGCCTGACATGAGCGAGGTTCTCAACCCGGAAATGCTCCTGCTGATCTTCGCCGCGGCAGTTGCGACCTTTCTCACGCGTGTCGGCGGTTATGTCCTGATCACGCGGATGAAGACCATCCCTCCCCGGATGGAACAGGCGCTGAATGCCGTGCCAGCAGCTGTCCTGACCACACTGGTCGCACCCGCCTTCTTCAATGGCGGATGGGATGTGAAGATCGCCATGTCGGTGGCGCTTCTCGTCAGCTTGCGTTATCCGGGTCTGATCATGCTCGCCGCCGGCTGGGCGGCGGCAATGGCAAGCCGCCACCTATTCGGCTTCTGATCGTTCCGCGGCTCACGCCAGCGGCTCGGTGGCCTCCACCAACCAATCCCTGACCGCCTGATTATCGACGAGCGGCATTAGCTTTTCCCGCACGTCGGCATGATAGCGGTTGAGCCATCCGAGCTCTTCCAACGTCATCAGCGCCGGCAAGACGAGCCGGCGGTCGATCGGGCACCATGTCAGGGTCTCGAAGGCGAGCATCGGCTGATCGCCGCCGTCGATCTCTTCTGCCGCCTTCACATAGATCAGGTTTTCGATGCGGATGCCGAAGGAGCCGGGGCGATAGTAGCCCGGTTCGTTGGAAAGGATCATGCCCGGCAATAGCTCCTGTGTCGCCAGCCGTGAGATGCGTTGCGGCCCCTCGTGGACCGAAAGATAGGAGCCGACGCCGTGGCCCGTTCCGTGGGCGTAGTCCCCTCCAGCCTTCCAGAGCGCAATGCGGGCGAGCGGGTCGAGATCGCAGCCCCGCGTCCCCTTCGGAAAACGCGCCGCACTGATGGCGATCATCCCTTTCAGCACCAGTGTGAAGAAGCGCTTCCAGTCTTCCGCTACGGCGCCAACAGCGACAGTGCGGGTGATGTCGGTCGTACCGTTGATATATTGGGCACCGGAATCGATCAGGAAAAGTTCGCCAGCCTCAAGTTTGCGGTCCGTCTCGGTCGTCACCCGGTAGTGGATGACAGCACCGTGCTCGCCGGCTCCGGAGATTGTGTCGAAGGAAATATCCTTCAACGGGTTCTGCATGTTCTGGCCCACACGAGTACGGGCCGCCTCCAGCGCCTTTACCGCATCGATCTCCGTAATCGAACCGGGCGGCTGCGCATCGAGCCAATGGAGAAATTCCACCATCGCCACACCATCCTGCAGATGGGCCTGAGCCGAGCTATCCAGCTCGGCCCTGTTCTTGCAGGCCCGGGGCAGTTTTGCGGGATCGGAAGCCTCCACCACCTCGCCGCCGACAGCGGCAATAGCCTTCGTCAGCGCCAGCGGCGTCAGCTCGGAATCGATCAGGATCTTTCCGCCATCCTTCGCAAAAGCCGACAGTCGGGCGAGAAATTCGGACGGCGGGCGCTGAACGGAAAGCTGCGCGAGATAGGCTGAGACCTCGATACCGGTCTTCATTGGATCCAGAAAGATTTCAGCCTTGCCTTCGGCCGGAATGATGGCGCGGCTCAAAGGATGCGGCGTATGCGGAACATCGTCGCCGCGGATATTGAATATCCATGCGACGGACGACGGGTCGGTTATGAGGACCGCCGCTGCGTTCTTCTCTTTCACGTGCCTGGCGATCTCCGCGATTTTTTCGCCGGCAAGCAGGCCCGCATGCTCCTGCTTCTGGATCGAAACAGGGCCGAGCGGTTCGGACGGACGATCATTCCAGATAGCATCGAGCGGATTGCCATCCAGAAGCACCAGCGCGCCATCGATCTGCCCAAGCGCCTTTTCGAGGCGCCGCGCTTCGGCACCCGCATGAAGCCACGGATCGATACCTAACCGGAATCCTCTGGGCGCATGGCGCGGCAGCCAGATATGCGGCGGTTCGTTGACGAGGTCGCCGCCGGTGAAGACCGTACCGTCCACCTGCTCGGCAAGCTGCGTCACGTAACGTCCATCAACGAAAACCACGGCTTCACGCTGCGTGATGAGTGCAATGCCAGCCGAACCGGTAAAGCCGGTAAGCCAGGCAAGCCGTTCGGCTGACGCGGGCACGTATTCGCCCTGATATTCGTCGGCACGCGGCACGAGAAACCCATCGATACCAAGTTCGGCCAGCCTCGCCCTCAACGCGGTGACACGCTCACGGCCGAATTGTGGGGACGACTTTACTTCGAAAGACTGAAACATGGGTGCAAATTTCCGGCTGCTTGATTCCGACAACACCATGCCATGTTAGACGATTTTTGGCGGGGTGTGCCAGCCAGTCCGAAGATGAATGACGGAACACATCTACCGTCAAATTAACGCGAGGTTCACGGCGTCCTATGCGCTGGACGCATATCACCAATGATGGAAGCCCTCTCCTTGTGCAGTGCAAAATAACCTATATCTCAATCATCGAACGGGCGCCGAACAAGGCTCGCTCCAAAAGGATTACTCCCATGGCAAATTCTTTCTTCCGCAGTGCTTTCAACCGCGTGGTAGAAGCTCGTGAACGTCAGGTTGCCCGCTACGTCAACGGCGCCTTGCTGAACCTCGACGACGAAACGCTGAAGGGTCTGGGCACCAGCCGCGAAGAACTGCGCCGCAAGGGCGCCACCAGCTACGTATTCTGATTTTCTGGCCGGCGCGATGATCCTCCCTCACTCGCCCCGGCTTTCGGAATACGAGACCCGCTTGAGCAGCTCCTCCTCCCAGCTCGCGGGTACGATCAGCACTACAAGCTGATCCAAGGCGGCACCACAAGTGCCGCCTTATACATTGAGAGGCCGGAGCGTCTGTTATGATGCTCCGGCCTCGTTTGTCATTGGGGTGATCGCAACACCGCAATGGCTGAGGGCAA